>CAXUIR010000414.1:0-2549 GCA_964251005.1 uncultured Acetobacteraceae bacterium
CCGGCGACCAGCCAGTGCCACCAGGCCAGCCCGCGCCCCTCGCGCACCCGCCGGTAGGCGCAGGAGGGCGGCAGCCAGTCGATTTCGGCCAGCGACTGCGGGGTGAGCTGCACGCAGTCCGGCACGCGGCGCTGCCGGCGCGGGTAGTCGCTGCACTGGCAGCTGGTGCCGTCCAGCAGCCGGCAGGCGACGTTGGTCCAGGCGATTTCGCCGGTGTCGTCGTCGCGCAGCTTGTGCAGGCAGCAGCGGCCGCAGCCGTCGCACAGGGACTCCCACTCGGAGGGAGTCATCTCCTCGAGCGTCTTGGTCTTCCAGAACGGGGCCATCAGGAAAGCAAGGCCTGCTTTTTTGAAAAAAAGCAGCAAAAAACTTTTGCTCGGGCTGTCGCGGAGGTTTCTGCAGCGCGTACCCAGGGAACAGAAGTTTTTTGGTTCTTTTTTCAAAAAAGAACCGCTTGCTTGTTTACCCCGCAGGCTCCCGCAGCACCCAGTCTCCTCGCCGTCGCAACACCAGCCGGTAGTACAACCCTGACACCACGATGATCCCCAGCGTCGCCAGCAGGCTCAACTGCCCCGTCTTCGGGTCCAGCAGGTTGGTGTAGACCACGTAAGACAGCACCAGCAGCGCCAGCAGCGGCGGCCATGGAAAGAACGGCATGCGGTAGAGGGCGTGCGACGTGCTGCCGGTCCGCCGTCCGGCGATCACCGCCACGCACAGCGCGCCGTACACCACCACGATGGCGGTCCCGGTCATCACCAGCAGCAGGTTGAGGTCGACGAAGCACAACACCGCCGCCAGCGCGCCGGTCACCAGGGTGGCCGCCCACGGGGAGCCGTAGCGGCTGTGCACCAGCGTCAGCGCGCGGTTGACCGGCGGCGCCCACACCTCGTCGCGCCCGCTGCTGAACAGCATGCGAGATACCAGCACGACGACGGCGATGTCGGCGTTGATGATGGCCAGTGCGACGGCCACGTTGATCGCCGCCCCCAGGCCGGGCCCGCCGCGGTCGCGCACGAAGTCGCCGAACATGGTGTCCGACGCGAACATGGCGGTCAGGTTCGGGGCGCCGTGCAGGGCGGCGGCCAGCGGGAGAGCCTGGCTCAACACGCTGATCACCAGCGCCCACAGCACCGCGCGGGCCACGTGGCGTGGCGCGTCGTGCGTCTCCTCGCCCAGGTAGACAGCGTTGCCGTAGCCGTAGAAGGCGAAGATGGCGACCGAGGTGGCCAGCCCGATCACGCCCAGCCCCGCCGGCGCCAGGTGGCCGGGTGCGGCCAGGAACACCGGGTGGGCCACCAGGCTGACCCAGCTGCGCGCCGGGTAGGCCACGCCGAGCACGCTGACCACCACCAGTGCGAGCAGTTCGAGGGCCAGAAAGGCGCCGGTGATCAGCGCGTTGGTGCGCACGTTGAGGATGGCGCACAGCGTGGTGAAGCCGACGCAGGCCAGCGCGTCGACCACCGGCGAGGTGCCGGGGAACACCGCGTTGACGTAGCTGCCCAGGCCCAGAGCGACGACGGAGATGTTGAGCAGCAGCACGACGAGGTTGACGCCGAGGATGATGAAGCCCGGCAGCGGGCCCAGCGTGCGCCCGACGATGGCGTATTCCCCGCCGGTCAGCGGAAAGGCCGAGGACAACTCGGCGTACACGTAGGCGGTCAGCAGGCTGACAAAGGCGGCCGCCGCGAAGCTGATCAGCGCGCCGCTGCCCGCCTGCTCGACCACGCCGGGAACCACGATGAAGATGGAGGAGGCGGGGGTGACGGAGGAGAGCGTGATCAGCAGGCAGCCGAACATCTTCATGTTGCGGCTGAAGGACGGGGGGACGTGCTGCATCGGTGCCGGTGGTTCTCCGCGTGGCGCCATCCCCGGGGAGCACCGCCGGTTTGTCAAGCAAGCCGCTTGCGCCTGGTCGCCGGCACCGTTGCGGACGTTGAAACGGTCTGGACGAAATGCGCAACGAGTCTGCATGATGAGACTGACCGGACGGCCGACTCGACGCGGCGTCTCCGACCGGAGAGGTGAAGATCATACCGGTGCACAACCCTGGACAGACGAGCCGATGGCTGGACAGCGTGGCGCAGGCGCAGGTAACCGCTGGCTCTCCCTGCAGGGGCGCAAGCGTGTGGACCGGCTTGTATCCTCTGCGGACGTGCCCAGGTCGTCAGGGCGCCGGCATGGTTAGTCCGTAGTACTCGAGGGAATAGTCGGCACCGATGAGCGAGCTAGCCGAAGACGAGGTCAAGACGGCCGACCAGGCTGCTTCAGCTCCGCGGCAGGGCCGCAGGCTGTCGGACAAGATACTTGTGGCGTTTCATCACGCCTGCGACGCGCAGGACCTCGTGGTGGCCGAGCAGCTGTTGAAGACGCTCGAGGCGATGCTGATCCGCAGAGGCGTGCCGGCTGAGCAAAACCGCCGCAAGTCGCTCGAGAGCCTGGTCGCGGCGCATGAGCGGCTCTGGCATTTGCGGCACCGCGACCCGTCGAGCTGAGCGAAAGCAAGGCCTTCTTTTTCGAGAAAAAGAAGCAAAAAGCTTTTGCGAGCGCTG
>CAXUIR010000415.1:0-2545 GCA_964251005.1 uncultured Acetobacteraceae bacterium
GCGCCATGGCCGCCGCTTCGCACCCCGCGCCGCCGCCTACCGCCCTCCCGTCCGCGCCGCGTCCGATGCCAAACCCGTGCGAGGTGCTCGCACCGAGCGTGCTGATCGTGGCCGAGCTCACCCTGCAGCAATGCGCCAAGTATCGCGTCTGGCAGAAGCAGGAACACTTCGCCCGCCTCGGCGTGCCGTGCCGCGTGGTGGACTGGCGCCGCACGGACGAGTGCCTCGCCGCCGCTTCGCTCGCCACCCAGGCGATCTTCTACCGCGTGCCAGGCTACCCGGCCGTGCTGGAGATGATCGCCGCGATGCACCGGCTTCGCCTGCCGCTCGCCTGGGAAGTGGACGACCTGATCTTCGACGCCGAGCTGTTCCTGCACAACCGCAACGTCGACTCGCTGGAGCCGGAGATGCGCCAGGGCATCCTCTCCGGCGTCGACCTCTACCGCGCCGCCATGCTGGCCTGCGGCGCGGGTATTGCCAGCACCGCGCATCTGGCCGCCGTCATGCGCAGCGCCGGCCTGACCGACGTCACGGTCGTCGAGAACGCGCTCGATGCGGAAACGCTCCGCCTGGCGGCGGACCTGCGCACCGCCCGCGCCGCCGCACCCGCACGCGGCACGCTGCTGATCGGCTACGGCTCCGGCACCAAGACGCACGACGCCGACTTCCGCCAGGCCGTCCCCGCCCTGCTACGCCTGCTGCGCGCGCGCCCGGACGTGCGCCTGCGCATCGTCGGCGAACTCACGTTGCCGGCCGAGCTGGCCGCCATGGGCGCCCAGATCGAGCGCCTGCCGCCGGTCCCCTTCGCCCGCTACCTCGCCCTGCTGTCCGAGTGCGACGTCAGCATCGCCCCGCTCGAGCCCACGCTGTTCAACGATGCCAAGAGCAACATCAAGTTCCTCGAAGCCGCCATCCTCGGCGTGCCCTCGGTCTGCTCGCCGCGCGCCACTTTAACGACGGCGTCGCCGACGGCCAGACCGGCCTGCTCGCCGACGATGACGATGCCTGGTTCGACGCGCTGAGCCGCCTCTCCACCGACCCCGCGCTGCGCACGCGCATCGGCCAGGCTGCGCTGCACGCCACACTCGACCGCTACGCGCCCGAAGCGGTCGCCCGCACCCAGGTCGCCCCGCTGCTGCTGCGCGCCCCCGACCGCAGGCCGGCCCGGCCGCTGCGCGTGCTGTTCGCCAACATCTACTACGCGCCGCGCAGCTACGGCGGCGCCACGCTGGTGGTCGAGGAAATGGCCCGCCGCCTACACGCCCGCGGCGACACCGACGTGCACGTCTTCACCGGCCTCTCGCTCGACGCACCGGTCCGCGCGCTGACCCGCACCGACCAGGACGGCATCACCGTCTTTGCCGTCCCCACCGCGGAAGGCGACACCGTCGGCACCTTCGACGACCCTGCCTGCGGCATCGCCCTCGGCCGCGTGCTGGACGCGGTGCAGCCCGACGTGGTGCACCTGCACGCCATCCAGGGCCTCGGCGCCAGCCTGGCTTTGGCCTGCGCCAGGCGCGGCGTCCCCTACGTCATCACCCTGCACGACGCCTGGTGGCTGTGCGACCGCCAGTTCATGGTGCGCGAAGACGGCACCTACTGCTTCCAGACGCACATCGACCTGCACGTCTGCCAGAACTGCGTGCCTGCCGCCTACCACCTGGAAGGCCGCGCCAGGCTGATGCACGCAGCCCTGCGCGGCGCCGCACTGCTGCTCTCCCCCAGCCAGTCCCACCGCGCGCTCTACCTCGCCAACGGCATCGCACCCGACCGCATCGAGGTCGCCCCCAACGGCGTGCGCCTGCCCGCCAGCCGCCAGCCGCACACCGCGGGCGCGCAGCTGCGCTTCGCCCCCGCGGCGCAGCTGCGCTTCGCTTACGTCGGCGGCAACGTGGACGTGAAGGGCTACACCGTCACCAAATGCGCCTTCGAAGCGCTCGACCGCGCCAACTGGGAGCTGATCCTGGTGGACAACACCCTCAACCTCGGCTTCTCAAGCGTGCACGCGGACAACTGGCAGGTGCGCGGCCGCCTCTCCGTGGTGCCCGCCTACGCGCAGGACGGCATTGACGACTTCTTCGCCGGCGTCGACGTGCTGGTGTTTCCCTCGCAGTGGCAGGAGAGCTTCGGCCTGACCGTGCGAGAGGCGCTGGCCCGCGACGTGTGGGTGATCGCCACCCAGGGCGGCGGCCCGGCCGAAGCGATCGAGCACGGGGTGAACGGCACGCTGATCCCGTTGGACGGCAACCACCTCGGCCTGCTCGCCGCTGTCGAGGCGTTGTTGGATGCGCCAGCGAAGTTGGCAAACTATCGTAATCCGCACGCGGCGCAGATCATGGGGTATGCGGCGCAGGCGGAGGCGCTGCATGCTACGCTGAAACGAGTTAAGGAAGGCCTTCTTTTTTGAAAAAAAGAAGCAAAAAACTTTTGCGCCGGCTGTCGCGGACCTTTCCGCCCCGCATACACCAGGGACCAAAAGTTTTTTGGTTCTTTTTTTCAAAAAAGAACCGCTTGCTTTCTGGGATATGTCTTTGATGAACCCCAT
>CAXUIR010000416.1:0-2539 GCA_964251005.1 uncultured Acetobacteraceae bacterium
CGCGTCAGCGGGCGGTCGATCCCGGCCGAGCTCACCTCCAGCGTCCACTCGCCGGGAATGGGGTCCTCCACATCCAGCACGGCGCCCATCACATGGCTGATCGCCTCGCAATCCTCCACCGTGATCAGCGCGCCGTCGGCACGGTCGGCCATGATCTGCAGCGTCGGCTTCTCGCGCCCCAGCACGGCCACGCGCACCAGCTCGTAGCCCATGCTCCCCAGCGTGGGTCCGATCATGCCGGCGATCCGGCCTTCCAGGCCGGTATGGTGCAGCAGGTCCTGCGATGCGTCCAAAACAAAAAAGGCGGCCCGCGAAGGCCACCCCCCGAGAGCGGAAGATGTAGGAATGGGGGTGTTGATAGCGGATCGGGCGGGGAAAGCAAGCTGACGCGGGGGGCCTAGATGCGGCCGATGGAGATCGTGCTTGTGAATGGTGGCGAAATGGCCGATAGTAGTGGGCATGTGGCCTGGAGGTTGGCGTGCAGATTGTGAGCGCTCTCAACGTGGTCGGCGGCATACCGGTAGTCGGGCGGGCGGATCTGGTTAGCCTGACCCGCGACGGCCTGCCGCTCGGCGCCGTGCAGGCCGTGCTGACGTCAGGGCGGCTGACCGAGGTGGAGCTGGACCGCGTGGGGCTGCCGCGCAAGACGCTGGCCAACCGGCGCAAGCTGGGCAACCTGACGCCGGACCAGTCCGACAGGCTGCTGCGGGTGGCGCGCATCCTGGCCGCGGCGGAGACCACGTTCGGCAGCCAGGAAAAGGCCGGCATCTGGTTGAGGCGGCCAACTTCGGCGCTGGGTGGCGAGCCTCCGTTGTACCTGCTGGACACCGACGAGGGGACCAGGCGGGTGGAGGCGTTGCTTGGGCGCATCGATCATGGGATTGCGGCTTGAGCAGGAAGCAAGCAGTTCTTTTTGAAAAAAGAACCAAAAAACTTTTGTTCCCTTGGGCGCGCGCTGGTTGAACGGTCCGCGACAGCCGCGACAAAAGCTTTTTGCTTCTTTTTCTCGAAAAAGAAGCGCTTGCTTTCTTCCCTGGTAATCGCCGCATGCAAGCCTGGCGCCTATGCCGCGCCCCCTACGCCGACCTGAGCGGAGAAGGGGCGCGCCGCTTCGGCGGACGCTGGAACTCGCCCGGGCGCGCGGTGGTTTACGCCGCCGCTGACCCGGCCCTCTGCGTGCTGGAAGTGCGTGTGCACCTGGACGTGCCGCCGGAGCTGTTGCCGGACGATTACGTTCTGCTTCGCCTGGAGCTGCCGGACGGCAGCGTGGAGACGCTGAGCGAACTGCCTGCCGATCCCGGCGGCTTTGGCGATGCGTGGCTGGCGGAAGGCCGTTCAGCCGTGCTGCGCGTGCCGTCGGCCATCGTGGCAGAGAGTGCGACCCTTCTCCTTAATGTTGCGCACGTGCGTGCGGCGCGGGCGCGCGTTGTCTCCACGCGCCGGTTCGCGTTTGACGCGCGCCTTTGGCTTGCTGGATGAACGCAGTTGAGCGCTGCGGCCGAGCCGGGCGACGTTGCGACAGGAGCAAGAAAGAAAGCGGTTCTTTTTTGAAAAAAAGAATCAAAAAACTTTTGTCTCGTGGGGTGGGCGTCTGCGGAGGAGTTCGCGACAGCCGTGACAAAAGCTTTTTGCTTCTTTTTCTCGAAAAAGAAGGCCTTCCTTGCCTAGTACCGCCGTCCTGATCCCCTGCTACAACGAAGAAGTAGCGATCCCCAACGTGGTCGCCGCCTTCCGCGCCGCCCTGCCGGACGCCATCGTCTACGTCTACGACAACAACTCCACCGACAGCACCGCGCAAGCCGCGCGCAACGCCGGCGCGGTCGTCGGCCGCGAGCTTCTGCAGGGCAAGGGCCACGTGGTGCGCCGCATGTTCGCCGACGTGGACGCCGACATCTACGTGCTGGTGGACGGCGACGAGACCTACGACGCGGCCGCCGCCCCGGCGATGGTCGACCTGCTGCGCCGCGCCCGCCTCGACATGGTCACCGCCACCCGCATCAGCGACGTCCAGGGCGCCTACCGCCGTGGCCACCGCGCCGGCAACACGCTGCTGACCGGCCTGGTGGCGTGGCTGTTCGGCGCGCGCGTCACCGACATGCTCTCCGGCTACCGCGTATTCTCCCGCCGCTTCGTGAAGTCGTTTCCGGCGCTGGCCGGCGGGTTCGAGACGGAAACGGAACTCACCGTGCACGCGCTGCAGCTCGCTTTGCCGCTGGGCGAGCTGGAAGCCATCTACCGCGAACGCCCGGTGGGCTCTGCGTCCAAGTTGCACACCGTCACCGACGGACTGCGCATCTTGCGGCTGATCCTGATGCTGGTGAAGGACGAGCGGCCGCTGCCGTTCTTCTCGCTGTGCGGGACTGGGTTTTTCGTGCTCGGCATCGGGCTGGGCATACCCGTGGTGCTGGAGTTCTGGCGCATCGGCCTCGTGCCACGGCTGCCAACGGCGATCCTGGCGGCGATGCTCGTCGGGTTGTCGTTTCTCTCGTTTGCCTGCGGGTTGATATTGGATTCGGTGGGGCGGGGGCGGCGGGAGATG
>CAXUIR010000417.1:0-1990 GCA_964251005.1 uncultured Acetobacteraceae bacterium
GCGCGGCCGAGGCCGAGCATGATGCCGCCGATGACGGACGCGCGGGTGTAGGGCAGCACGATGCGCCGCATCACCTCCCACGACGTGCAGCCGAGCCCGAAGGCGGATTCCTTGAAGATGACAGGCACCGTCAGGAACACGTCGCGCATGGTGGCCGCGATGAACGGCGTGATCATGATCGCCAGCACCAGCGAGGCGGTGAACACGTTGGCCCCGCCGGGGGCGGCGTGGAACACTGCCGACAGGCCGGGCAGCCGGCCGAGGCTGCCCACCAGCCACGGCTTCATCGTGTGGTCCACCGCCGGCACCAGCACGAAGAAGCCCCACATGCCGTAAATGATGGAGGGCACCGCGGCCAGCAGCTCGATGGCGGTGCCGACCGGCCGGCGCATCCAGGCGGGTGCGAGCTCGGTGAGGAAGAAGGCCACGCCGAAGGCCAGCGGCACGGCCATCAGCAGAGCGAGGATGGAGCTCGCGACGGTGCCGTAGACGGAGACCAGGGCGCCGAACTTTTCCGTGACCGGGTTCCAGGCCGAGGAGACCAGGAAGCCGGCGCCGAAGGCGCGAAAGGCGGGCAGGCCGCCGATGAACAACAGCACGATGATGGTGCCGAGCAGGACGAGCACGAACAGGCCGGCGGCGTGGGCGGCTGCGGAGAAGAGGCGGTCGCCGGGGTTTTTCATGGCAGGAAGAAAGCGGTTTTTTTTTGAAAAAAAGAACCAAAAAACTTTTGCTCCCTGTCGGGGACTCTCCCACGAGCGCGCGACAGCGGAGACAAAAGTTTTTTGCTTCTTTTTTTCAAAAAAGAAGGCCTTCCTTACTTGCTTAAGCCTTTCCAAGCAGTGCGCACCTGCGTCTTCACGCTGGCGGGCAACGCCACGTATTGCAGCCCGGTCGCGGTGGAGTCGCCGTTGCTGAACGCCCAGTCGAAGAACTTGATGACGGCCGCACCGTTCGCGGCGTTCTTCGGTTTCAGCGGCACCAGCACGAAGGTGGCCGAGACGATCGGCCAGGCGTTGGCCCCCGGCTGGTCGTTGAGGTCGACGGCGAAGTTCGGCACGCCCGACCAGTTCACGCGGGCGGCTGCGGCGGCGAAGCTCGCCAGGCTCGGCTTGATGAAGGCGCCGTCGTGGTCCTGCAGCTGCGTCACCGTCAGGTGGTTCAGCGTGGCGTAGGCGCTCTCCACGTAGCCGATGGCACCCGGCGTGCTCTTCACCGCGCCGGCCACGCCGGCCGTGCCCTTCGAGCCGGTGCCGGCCGGCCAGCTGACCGCGGTGGCCGCGCCCACCTTGGTCTTGAAGTCGGGGTCCACCTTGGAGAGATAGCTGGTGAACACGAACGTCGTGCCGGAGCCGTCGGCGCGGTAGACCGGTGCGATGGCCAGGCTGGGCAGCTTGGTGCCGGGGTTCAGCTTGGCGATCGCCGGGTCGTTCCAGGTGGTGATGGTGCCGAGATAGATGCCGGCCAGCACCTTGCCGGACAGGCGCAGCTTGGCGTCGGCCATGCCCGGCAGGTTCACTGCCAGGTCGACGGCGCCCATGACGGTGGGGAACTGCAGCAGCTCGCCGGCGACCAGCTTGGCGGGCGCCATCGGCGCGTCCGACGCGCCGAAATCCACCGTGCGCTGGGTAACCAGCTTCTGGCCGGCGCCGGAGCCGACGCCCTGGTAGTTCAGCGTGACCCCGATTGCAGCCTTGGACGCCTCGGCCCAGGCGCCGTAGATCGGCTGAGCGAAGGTGGAGCCGGCACCGGTGATGGATTGCGCGTGCGCTGCGCCTGCGAGCAACAGGGCCGCTGCGGTGAGGATGCATTTCTGTCGGGAGTTGGTCATGAAGGCTCCTGGGCGGGCGGGCGCAGGAGCCCGTGCCTGATTCGGGCGGACCCTAGTCGGGGGATCGGGACAGCACTATTGCGGATTTGTGAAGCTTTTATGACAGGAAGGAAGCGGTTCTTTTTTGAAAAAAAGAACCAAAAAACTTTTGCTCCCTAC
>CAXUIR010000417.1:2000-2539 GCA_964251005.1 uncultured Acetobacteraceae bacterium
GACGTGTCGTTTCAGCTTCCCGCGACAGCGGAGCAGAAGTTTTTTGGTCCTTTTTTTCAAAAAAGAACCGCTTGCTTGCTACGCTCCGCCAAGTATCTCCCCCACCAGCCGAGCCAAGGCCTGCATCCCGAACGGCTTGGTCAGCACGTGCATCCAGGGGCTGTTCTCGTCGCGCCCGGTCAGCACCGTCTCCGCATAGCCGGTGATGAACAGCACCTGCAATCCGGGCCGCTGCTCGCGCGCCGCGTCGGCGATCTGCCTTCCGTTCATGCCGCCCGGCAGGCCAACGTCGGTGATCAGCAGGGCGAGCCGCCGCTGGCGGCCCAGCACCTGCAGGCCGGACGGGCCGGCCGCCGCCTCGACGACCGCGTAGCCCAGCTCGCCCAGCACCTCGCCGGCCAGCATCCGGATGGTCGGCTCGTCGTCGATCACCAGCACCGTCTCGCCGCGGCCGGAGTTGCCGGCCGCGTGTTCCTCGGGTGCCGCGTCGGCCTCGGCGCGGCCCACGTGGCGCGGCAAATAGAGCGTCACCGAGGTAC
>CAXUIR010000418.1:0-2516 GCA_964251005.1 uncultured Acetobacteraceae bacterium
AAAACAGTCACAGGAGCTACTATGGGTCCGTTCCCGCATGACGCAGCCCGAGCCCACCCCGGGGACCGACCCGTCGATGGAGGACATCCTCGCTTCTATCCGCCGCATCCTGGCTGACGGCGACGGCGAGGCCGAGGCAGGTGCGTTCGGGCGCGAGGCCGGGGCTGCGGGGCAGGGCGGACCGATGGAGGGCCACCAGCCGGAAGGCTATGCCGCGCCCGCTGCCTACGCCCCGCCGCCTGCTTACGCACCCCCGTCTTCCTACACGCAGTTCGCGCCGCACCATCCGGACGTGGCAGACGAGCCGGCCCGCTCCCCGGACGACGACGTGTTCCTTCTGGACCAGACGATGCTGATCGAGGAGCCTGCGCCCATGCAGCCCGAACCCCACGTCCATCGCTACGTCAACGAGCCGGTCGCCGCTGCCCAGCCGGAGGCCGATTTCAGCCATCTCGATGCCGGCGACCAGCCGTCCGAGCCGCTGCGAGCGCCCAGCGCGGCGGCAGCCACCACCGCCTCGCTGGGCGCGCTGGTCCGCGTGGTGCAGCGCCAGACCCAGGCCTATCACGGCGGGCCGACGCTGGAGGACATGGTGCGCGAGGAGATCCGGCCGATGGTGAAGGCCTGGCTGGACGAGCACCTGGCACCGATGGTGGAACGGATGGTGCGGGCGGAGATCGATCGGGTCAGCAACCGGAACGGCTAGGAAGACAGCAAGCGGTTCTTTTTTGAAAAAAAGAACCAAAAAACTTTTGCTCCTTGGGCACCCGTCTCGGTGAGTCCGCGACAGCCGTGATAAAAGCTTTTTGCTTCTTTTTCTCGAAAAAGAAGGCCTTCCTTCTTTTGGGACCGCCCCTTGCTCGACAAGACCTTCGACCACGCCAGCGTAGAACAGTCGCTCTACGAAGGCTGGGAGCGCGCAGGCGCCTTTGCCGCCGGCCAGGCGCCGGGCGCGCCCTACACCATCATGATACCGCCGCCCAACGTTACCGGCGTGCTGCACATGGGCCACGCGCTGACCTTCACGCTGCAGGACGCGCTGATCCGGTGGCGCCGCATGCAGGGGCGCGACGCGCTGTGGCAGCCGGGCACCGATCACGCCGGCATCGCCACCCAGATGGTGGTCGAACGCGAGCTGGCCGGCGCGCAGACCAGCCGCCAGGCGCTGGGCCGCGACGCCTTCCTGCAGCGCGTCTGGCAGTGGAAGGCGCAGTCCGGCGGCGCCATCACCCAACAGCTTAGGAGGCTGGGCGCCTCGCTGGACTGGCAGCGCGAGCGCTTCACGCTGGATGAGGGGTTGAGCCGGGCGGTGCGCGAGGTGTTCGTCACCCTGCACGAGCAGGGCCTGATCTACCGCGACCGTCGCCTGGTGAACTGGGACCCGAAGCTGCAGTCGGCGATCTCGGACCTCGAGGTGGAGAGCCAGGAGGTGCGCGGCCACCTCTGGCACATACGCTACCCGGTCGAGGGCGATGACGGCCTGCACCTGACGGTGGCCACCACAAGGCCGGAGACGCTGCTGGGCGACACCGCGGTGGCCGTGCACCCCGAGGACGCGCGCTACGCTGCCCTGGTGGGCCGCCACGTGGTGCTGCCGCTGACCGGCCGGCGCGTGCCGGTGGTGGCCGACACCTACTCGGATCCGGAAAAGGGCACCGGCGCGGTCAAGATCACGCCGGCGCACGACTTCAACGACTTCGCCGTGGGCCAGCGCCACGGCCTGCCGATGCCGTCCATCCTGGACCGTCAGGCGCGCATTGCCCTGGCCGAAATCGAGCTGCGGGCGGTGCCCGGCCTGGCCGACCCCGGCTTCACCCGCACGCTGGAGGGGCAGGGCCGCAAGGCCGCCCGCGCCGCGGTGGTGGCCGCGCTCGCCAGCCACGGCCGATTGGCGCGCCACGCGCCCAACCCGCCCCCCGTGGCGCACGGCGACCGCGACGGCGGGGTGATCGAGCCACTGCTGACCGAGCAGTGGTATTGCGACGCCCGCACGCTGGCCGGCCCGGCAGTGGCGGCAGTCGAGCAAGGCCGCATCACCTTCGTGCCGAAGCAGTGGGAGAACACCTTCTTCGCCTGGATGCGCGACATCCAACCCTGGTGCATCAGCCGCCAGCTCTGGTGGGGCCACCGCATCCCTGCGTGGTACGCGCCGGACGGCAGCGTGTTCGTCGCCCGCACACAGGCCGAGGCAGAGGCGCAGGCGGCCGGAAAGTACGGCGCGCCCACCGCGCTGGAGCAGGACCCGGACGTGCTGGACACCTGGTTCAGCTCCGGCCTGTGGCCGTTCTCCACCCTGGGCTGGCCGGATGCCACGCCCGAGCTGGCCCGCCACTACCCGTCCGACGTGCTGGTGACCGGCTTCGACATCATCTTCTTCTGGGTGGCCCGAATGATGATGATGGGCCTGCACTTCATGGGCGACGTGCCGTTCCGGCACGTTGTGATCCACGGCCTGGTGCGCGACGAGCGCGGCCAGAAGATGAGCAAGTCGAAGGGCAACGTCATCGACCCGCTGG
>CAXUIR010000419.1:0-2481 GCA_964251005.1 uncultured Acetobacteraceae bacterium
GGGGCCGGTGCGCGGCCAGCGCCTGACCCGCATCGTCTGCTCGCACTTCCACCCCGACCACGTGGGCCTGGTCGGCTGGCTGACCGAGCGATGCGGCTGTCCGCTCTGGATGCCGCGCACCGAGTTCCTGATGACCCGCGTGCTGGAGAACCGGTTGGCCGCCGCCAACCCGGGCTTCTACGCCGAGCGCGGCCTGCCGCCGGAGACAGGCGGTCTAGTAGCCGGCGACGGCCACAGCTACCTCGCCATGATGACCGGCCTGCCGACCCAATACCACCGCCTGGCGGCCGGGCAGCAGCTGCGGATCGGCGGGCGCGACTTCGCGGTGCACACCGGCGGCGGCCACGCGCCCGAACAGGCCATGCTGCACTGCGCGTCCGACGGCCTCTTCCTCGCCGCCGACCAGGTGCTGCTGAAGATCTCGCCCAACGTGTCCGTGCAGGCGATGGAGCCGGACGCCGACCCGCTGGGCGAGTACCTGGCGTCGCTCTCGGCGCTGGGACGCGTCCTGCCGGAGGACGTGCTGGTGCTGCCGGGCCACCTGGTGGCGTTCAACGGCCTGCACACGCGGCTGGACGAGCTGGCGTCCCACCACGCCGGCCGCTGCGCGCTGATCGCCGAGGCGGCCCGTGCAGCGCCGCGCAGTGCCGCCGACCTGCTGCCCGTGCTGTTCCAGCGCAAGCTGGACCCGCACACCACCGGCTTCGCCTTCGGCGAGGTGCGGGCGCACGTGAACTACATGCGCGCCCGCGGCGAATTGCACCAGCAACGCGACGCCGACGGCATCCTGCGCGTGCGCGCGGTGTGACTCGCATGCGCAAGAAGGCAGACCTGCCGACGAAGGTTTGCGAAGCCTGCAAGCGGCCGTTCACTTGGCGGAAGAAATGGGCAAAGGTTTGGGACGAGGTGAAGTATTGTAGCGATGCTTGCCGGAGGGCGGGCAAGCGCGGTTTGCCGGGGTGAATCGGACAGGCTTAGCAGAAGAAAGCATCTTCTTTTTCGAGAAAAAGAAGCAAAAAGCTTGTGTAGCGAACGGCTGAAACGACACGTTTTATCCCGGTACACCCGACGGAGACAAAGTTTTTTGGTTCTTTTTTTTAAAAAAGAACTGCTTGCTTGCCTTGCTTCTACGCGTCACGCCGCAGAAGCCTCGCGAACCTCCACCGTCAGGTGCGACACCGACGGCAAATGTTCCAGGCGCCGGCGGTGGAACTCCGTGCCGCGCCCTGCAGGTGCTTCGACCGAGACGATGACGCCGAGGTGGCCTGGCCCCAGGCGCCAGACGTGCAGGTCCAGCACGCGGTCGCCGGCCGCCTGGACGATGTCGCGGATGCGGCTTTCGGTGCGCTGGTCCGGAGTCATGTCCAGCAGGATCGCGCCGGTGTCGCGTATCAGCCCCACCGACCAGCTGGCGATGACGCCGGCGCCGATGATGCCTGCGAGCGGATCCATCCAGAGCCAGCCAAAGGCGCGGGCCAGCATCAGGCCGACGATGACCAGCACGGAGACCGCCGCGTCGGCCATCACATGTACGACCGCGGCGCGCATGTTGTTGTCGCGGTGCGCGGCGCCGTGCTGGTGGCCGTGGCCGTCGTGCCCGTGTTCCTCGAAGGTCACGGCGTGGATCTGGCCGTCCATCGCCAGCATGGCGGTGAACGCGTGCGGTTCGGGCACCTTGCCGCGGCTCTGCAGGCAGTCGCCGCGCCTGTCCATGGCGAAGATCTGGCGCGCGCCGTCCGGCCGCACGGTTTCCACCAGGCAGTCGCCTGGCAGGGCTGCACCTGCGTCCGGCACGATGCGGAACACCGGCGGGTGGTTGTCCTCGAAGACGGACAGCAGCAGGTCTCCGCCGGGTGCGGCGATGCGGTGGGTCCCGCCATGCGCATGGTCGTGGTGATGGTCGTGGGCATGGCCGTGGTGATGGTGGCCGCCGGCCGAGAGCAGCCACGCCGAGGCGACGTTGACCGCCAGGCCGAGCACGGCGATGGGGATGGCCTCGGCGAAGTGGATGGCCACCGGCGAGACGAAGCGGGCGACGGCCTCGTAGCCGATCAGAAGGGAGACCATCGCCAGCACGATGGCGCTGGTGAACCCGGCCAGGTCGCCCAGCTTGCCGGTGCCGAAGCTGAACCTGGCGTCGCCCGCGTGTCTGCGCGCGTAGGAGTAGGCCAGTGCGGCGAGCAACAGCGCGCCGGCGTGGGTGCTCATGTGCAGGCCGTCGGCGACCAGGGCGAGCGAGCCGAACAGTGTGCCGCCGGCGATCTCCAGCACCATCATGGCGCCGCACAGCCAGATGACCGCCCAGGTGCGGCGCTCGGCGTGTTCGTGGCCTTCGCCCAGGAAGAGGTGCGCTTGCTCGGCCATCATCGGGATGCCTGCGGCTGAGCGTTGAGGGCAAGGCAAGCGGTTCTTTTTTGAAAAAAAGAACCAAAAAACTTATGCTGTTGTTGGAGGCGCCCTGGGGAGGCGTGGTGTTTCAGC
>CAXUIR010000420.1:0-2478 GCA_964251005.1 uncultured Acetobacteraceae bacterium
CGTCCGGATCGACCTGGTGCAGGACGAGACGGTAATGCGGGTCGCCTTCGACCGGCCGGCTGTGGACCCGGACAACGTGGAGTCTGCGCTGGCGCGTCTGGTGCAGGCGGCCCGGTCTATGTGACAATCGGGCAAAGGCCGGCCCGGACGGCAGCGCAGAGGAGAGAGACGATCGATGGATACAGGTGTCGCAACGCCGGGTGAGCTTGCCGGCCACCGCCATTCGCCACTGGCCGGAACGGGGGTGGGCTCGCCGGCCGCCGTGCACGCCAACCTGACAGCGCCGCAGCTGGTGGCCCACGCGCTGCGCCGCGGCGAGGGCCGGCTGTCCACCGACGGCGCGCTGATCGTGCGCACCGGCGTGCATACCGGCCGGTCTGTCGCCGACAAATACGTGGTGGACGAGCCGGAGACCACGGACGACATCTGGTGGGGCAAGGTCAACCAGAAGCTGGACCGCACGCGCTTTGCCGGGCTGCAGCATCGGGTAACCGCCTACATGCAGGGCCGCGAGCTGTTCACGCAGGACCTCTACGCCGGCGCCGACCCCGCCCGCCGGGTGCGGGTGCGCCTGGTCAGCACCGGCGCCTGGCACGCGCTGTTCGCCCGCAACATGTTCATCCGGCCGGCGCGCGCCGAGCTGGCCGCCTTCGAGCCGGATTACGTCATCCTGCACGCGCCGGACTTCCAGGCCGACCCGGCCATCGACGGCGTGCGCACCAGCACCGCCATCGCGCTGAGCTTCGCCGAGCGCCGCATCGTCATCGCCGGGACGGAGTACGCGGGCGAGATCAAGAAGTCGATCTTCACCGTGATGAACTGGACGCTGCCGGCGCAGGGCGTGCTGCCGATGCACTGCAGCGCCAACATCGGGGCCGACGGCGACACCGCGCTGTTCTTCGGCCTGTCGGGCACCGGCAAGACCACGCTCAGCTCGGACCCGGCGCGGCGGCTGATCGGCGACGACGAGCACGGCTGGGGTCCGGACGGCACCTTCAACTTCGAGGGCGGCTGCTACGCCAAGGTCATCCACCTCTCCGCCGAGGCCGAGCCGCAGATCTGGGACGCCACCCACCGCTTCGGCACCGTGCTGGAGAACGTGGTGGCCGACCCCTGCGGCGCGCTGGACCTGGCCGACGGCGCCTACACCGAGAACACCCGCTCCTGCTACCCGATCGAGTACGTGCCCAACGCCGAGCTGTCCGGCCGCGGCGGCCAGCCGAAGAACGTCATCATGCTGACGGCGGACGCGTTCGGCGTGTTGCCGCCGATCGCCCGGCTCACGCCGGCGCAGGCGATGTACCACTTTCTCAGCGGCTACACCGCGCGCGTGGCCGGCACCGAGAAGGGCCTGGGGCGCGAGCCGCAGGCCACCTTCTCCACCTGCTTCGGCGCGCCGTTCCTGCCGCGCCGGCCGGAGGTGTACGGCCGCCTGCTGGAGCAGCTGATCGAACGCGAGGGCGCCGCCTGCTGGCTGGTCAACACCGGGTGGACCGGCGGCAAATACGGCACCGGACACCGCATGGCGATCGGCCACACGCGGGCGCTGTTGCGCGCCGTGCTGGACGGCAGCCTGGACAGGGCACAGTTCAGCCCGGACCCGTTCTTCGGCCTGATGATCCCGCGCGACGTGGCTGGCATCCCCAACGAGGTGCTGGACCCGCGGCGGTCCTGGGCGGATCCTGCGGCCTACGACGCGACGGCGGCGGATCTGGTCGGGCGCTTCGAGGCGAACTTCGAGACGTTTGCCGGGGCGGTTGGGGCGGACGTGGTGGCGGCGGCGATACGGAAAGCGGCGTAAGCAAGGAAGCAGTTCTTTTTTGAAAAAAAGAACCAAAAAACTTTTGCTTCCGAGGGTCCGGCACGCTTCAAACGTCGGGTCTTACGAGAGACAAAAGTTTTTTGCTTCTTTTTTTCAAAAAAGAAGGCCTTGCTTTCTTAACGCAGGATACTCCCATGCGCCTGGCCCTCACCGAGAAGATCATCCGCCTCAAGCTCGAGCGCGACCTCACCTGGGCCGGCCTCGCCGAGCTGTCCGGCGGCCTGTCCAAGGAATACGTCACCGCCGCGCTGCTCGGGCAGATGTCGCTGCCCGCGCAGGCTGCACAGGCGATCGGCGACCACCTCGGGCTCACACCGGAGGAGGTGCGGCTGTTGCAGTCGCCCCCCTACCGGGGCTCGCTGCCCACGTCGGTGCCGACCGACCCGCTCGTCTACCGCTTCTACGAGCTGGTCAGCGTCTACGGCACCACCTTCAAGGCGCTCATCCACGAGGAATTCGGCGACGGCATCATGAGCGCCATCGACTTCCGCATGGACCTCAAGCGTGAGCCGGACCCGGCCGGCGACCGTGTGTCCATCACCATGAGCGGCAAGTTCCTGCCCTATAAGGCTTACTAGCCGGCGGCGTTGACCAAATAAGACAAAGCAAGCGGTTCTTTTTTGAAAAAAAGAACCAAAAAACTTTTGTCTCCTGGG
>CAXUIR010000421.1:0-2471 GCA_964251005.1 uncultured Acetobacteraceae bacterium
GCGAGGGCGCGCCGGTGTGCCCCGGATGTCCGGCGCCCAGCCCGCGCCCGTGGCGGGGGTCAAGATCGCCCAGAGGGCGGGGAGCGGCCGCGACGCGGTACGCCTGGTCGCCACCGACGGCACCGGCCGGATGGATGCCGCGCACCTGCGGCGGCTGGTGCGCGCCGACGTCGCCGCCGGCGGTGTTGCGGTGATGATCGCCGCCACCGCCGGCACCACCGGCGCAGGCATGATCGATCCGTTGCACGACTGCGCGGACGTGGCGCACGCGGCACGAACGTGGTTCCACGTCGATGCAGCCTGGGGTGGCGCACTGATCGCGTCGTGCACGCACGTTCACGCGTTGCGCGGCATGGAGCGGGCGCACTCGGTAACCATCGACGCACATAAATGGTTCGCCACAACCATGGGATGCGGCGTTTTCCTGGCACGTCGGCGTGCCGACCTCGCCGGCACCTTCCACGTGCGCACCAGCTTCATGCCGCCGGGCCAGGCCGCGGAAGATCCTTACGCCACCACGGTGCAATGGTCGCGCCGCTTTCTCGGGCTGCGGCTGTTCCTCTCGCTGGCGGCGGCAGGTTGGGACGGCTATGCTGCGCATGTGGACCGTGCGGTCGAGCTGGCGGCGCTGCTCGCGCGCGGCCTACACGCGCTGGGCTGGCGGGTGGTTAACGACTCTCCCGTCGCTGTGCTCTGCATCGTGCCGCCGGCGGGCGCGCCGGCGCCGGAGCTGATCGCCGCCCGCGTCGTCGCTGCCGGCCGCGCCTGGGTTTCCGTCGCGCACTTCGAAGGCACGCAGGTGATACGCGCGTGCATCAGCAACGGCAAGACTACGCCGCAGGACGTCGGCGTGTTGTTAACCGAACTCGAAGCTGCGCGCAGGCAGCAATGATAATTGCACGCAGCCGGACGCAACACGTGAACGTGTCTGTATCGCTGTGTCGCAACATGTCAGTAATGTTTACCAAAACTTGGGCGCAACGTTGCGTCCGCTGCCGACGGGGACGCTGCGTTGCATAGGGAGACTGCGGCCATTCACGGCGGCTACGACACGGAAGCGACGACCCACGCGCTTGCGGTGCCGATCTATCAGACCGCCGCCTACGCGTTCGACAGCGCCGAGCACGCCGCCGCCCTGTTCGACCTCGAAGCCGATGGTTACCGCTACAGCCGCATCGGCAACCCCACCTGCGAGGTGCTGGAGCGTCGGGTGGCGATGCTGGAGGGCGGGCTGCAGGCGATGGTCACCGCGTCCGGCCAGGCGGCGCTGCACACTGCGATTGCCAACCTTGTCGACCCCGGCTGCAACATCGTCTCCGTGCCGCAGCTCTACGGCACCACCCACACGCTGTTCGCGCATCACCTGCGCCGCCAGGGCGTCACCGTGCGTTTCGCTGCCAACGAGCGGCCGGAGAGCATCGCGGCGCTGATCGACGACGACACGCGCGCCGTCTTCTGCGAGAGCATCGGCAACCCGGCCGGCAACATCTGCGATATTTCTCAACTGGCGCGTGTGGCGCATGCGCGCGGCGTGCCGCTGGTGGTCGACAACACCGTGGCCACGCCGATGCTGCTGCGTCCGATCGAGCATGGTGCCGACGTGGTGGTGCACTCGCTGACCAAGTTCATGGGCGGCCACGGCACCACGCTGGGCGGCGCCATCGTCGACGCAGGACGTTTCGACTGGCGCGCGCACGCGGCCCGCTTCCCGATGTTCAACCAGCCCGACCCCTCGTATCACGGCCTGGTTTACGCCGAGCGCTTCGGGGCCGCCGCCTACATCGCGCGCTGCCGCAGCGTGTTCCAGCGCACCATGGGCGCGGTGCTCTCGCCGTTCAACGCGTTCCTGCTGCTGCAGGGGATTGAGACGCTAAGCGTGCGGATGGACCGCCACGTGGAGAACGCCCGCACGGTGGCGGCCGCGTTGCGCGACGACAGGCGTGTCGCCTGGGTCAGCTACACAGGATGTCCGGACAGCCCTTACCACGCGTTGCTGCAACGCTATTGCAACGGCCGCGCGCCCTCTCTGCTGAGCTTCGGCGTGCGCGGCGGGCTTTCCGGGGCCACGGCGTTCTACGACGCGTTGCGGCTGGTGCGGCGCGTGGTGAACCTGGGCGACGCGAAGTCGCTGGCCTGCCACCCGGCCTCGACCACCCACCGCCAGATGACAGGGACCGAACAGGCCGCGGCGGGTGTGACACCCGACATGATCCGGCTCAGCATCGGCATCGAGCACGTGGACGACATCCTGGCCGACCTGGACCAGGCGCTGTCGGCCGCGGTGACGCGGCGGCCGCTTGCGGTGCAGGCGGCATGATGCTGGCGGTTGGCGGCGCTTTGCGGCAAGGAAGCGAGGCCTTCTTTTCTGAAGAAAAGAAGCAAAAGACTTTTGCTACGGCTGTCGCGGCGCGTCCCTCAGCGCGCACCCAAGGAGACAAAAGTTTTTTGGTTCTTTTTTTCAAAAAAGAACC
>CAXUIR010000422.1:0-1898 GCA_964251005.1 uncultured Acetobacteraceae bacterium
CCTTGTGTGCAGTGCCGTTGTAGGTGATGTCCGTCATCACCGTCTCGTTGGTGCCGTCGTAGTCCCACGTGTCGTGCGGCGTATACTGGTAATACCACTTTACGGCGCCGGTGTCGGGATCCAGCGAGAGCACGCTGTCGGTGTAGAGGTTGGTGCCCGGCCGCAGCGTCGCCAGCCACGGGCCCGGGTTGCCCACGCCCCAGAACAACGAGTTTGTCGCCGCGTCGTAGGTGCCGGTTAGCCAGGCGCCGCCGCCGCCGGTCTTGTAGGCTCCCTTCGGCCAAGTGTTACCGTCCTTCTCGTCGGGCGAGGGCACGGTGAAGCGCTTCCACACCTTGTTGCCGGTCGCGGCGTCCAGTGCCACCACTGATCCGCGCGCGCCGTATTCGCCGCCGGACGTGCCGATGATGACGCGGCCCTTCACCACCAACGGCGCCAGCGTCATCGCCTTGCCCTGGTCGGCCGGTGCCAGCTGCGTTTTCCACACCACGTTGCCGGTCTTGGCGTCGAGTGCCACGACGAAGTTGTCCAGCGTCGCCAGGAACACGTTGTTGCCGTACAGCGCCACGCCGCGGTTGACCACGTCGCAGCACACCGTCTTCAAGCCGGCCTGGCTGAGGTCATGCTTATAGGTCCACAGCGCCTTGCCGGTGCTCGACTGGAAGGCGTGCACCTCGTCTTTCGGCGTGGTGACGAACATGTAGTCGCCGTTGATCACCGGCGGGCTCTCGTGGCCCTGCTCGAAGCTGCTCTTGTAGTCCCAGGCTGCCTTCAGCGCGCTCACGTTCGCACCGGTGATGTTGCTGAGTGGCGAGTAGCCGGAGCTTGTGTAATCGTGCCGGTACATTAGCCAACCTGCGTCGGACTGCGCGGCATTTAGCCGCGCGTCGGTGACCGGCTGGTACGACGGCGAGATCTGCGTCTCTGCCCGGCCGACCACGGCCGGCAGGATAAGCGCACAGCTCAGCGCCAGCGTCGCACGGAACGATCGCATGTGTCGACTGACATGTTTGGCTGTCATGGTGTGTCTGCCTCCTCGAAGTATGTTCTTCTGACGACGGCGGGCGGAGCAGCGCCCGTGGCCGTGGACGGCGTCTGCGCGCCGAACATGCCTGTAGCTAACAGTCGCCTTGTTTAGCCTCGACGCAAGGTTTGCTTGCACGCGAGCGAGCCCGGACTGTCGCAAATCTGCGACAACACGGCCGATCTGCTGATGCTGCGCTGCAACAATAATGCGCTGCGTTGTCGGCGACAGGCGACACGTGCAAGCTGCGTTTTGCCGACGAGGAGGTTTCACTATAGGGCGAAAGGCGTAATATCAGCGATCCCGAATGTTGAGCTAAAACAGCAAGGCAAGCGGTTCGTTTTTGAAAAAAGAACCAAAAAACTTTTGTCACTGGGCACGCGCTGCAGAACCATCGCGACAGCAGGAACAAAAGTCTTTTGCTTCTTTTCTTCAGAAAATAACGCCTTGCTGCCTTTCTGGCCGTCAGGAGTCATACATTTTCCGCTCACTGGTGTAAGCTAGGAGCTGCCGGCCCGCACAGCGCGACCGGCCGAGCCGCGTCGGAACCCGCATGAAACACGCCGACCGCATCAACGCCGTCGTCACCGATCCTTCAGCCAGCGGCCGCTCGGCGCTGTTCGCCTCGTGGGCGCGCTCGCTGACCCGCTACAAGCTGGACCCGCAGGACAGCCGCCCGCCGCGCATGCTTACCGCGCGCGAGCTCGCCGACGCACGCGCCGAGGTGGAGAAGCTGCTCTGCGCTGCCCACGCCACGCTGGACCGGCTGTTCCTCGCCGTCGGCGGCGCCGGCTGCTGCGTGCTGTTTACCGACCGCCACGGCGTCCCCGTCGACCGCCGCGGCGCCTGCGCGGACGACTCCACCTTCCACCGC
>CAXUIR010000422.1:1908-2470 GCA_964251005.1 uncultured Acetobacteraceae bacterium
GCCGTGTGGAGTGAGGAGAGCGAGGGCACCAACGGCATCGGCACCTGCCTGGCCGAAGATCGCGCGCTGATCATCCACCGCGACCAGCACTTCTTCGCCCGCAACACCGGGCTGACCTGCGCGGTGGCCCCCATCCACGACCACCTTGGGCGCCTCGCCGCGGCACTCGACGTATCGTCCTGCCGCAACGACCTCAGCGAGGACATCGCCCGCCTGATCGCCGCCTCCGTGGCGGAGGCCGCCCACCGCATCGAGGCACGGCATTTTCGCAGCGCTTTTCCCGGCGCGCGCATCGTGCTGGCACCCGACGCGGACTGGGCGTCCGGCGCGCTGCTGGCGATCGACGCGGACGACCTGATCGTGGGCGCCACCCATGCGGCGCGCCTGGCCTGCGGCATCACCGACGCGCGGATTGCGGCGATGCTGCCGGCCGACGCGGTGCTGTCCGGGCACGACGTCGGTCTGGACCAGGCGGAACGCGGCGTACTGCATCGCGGGCTTGCGCGTAGCTGTGTAAACGTTTCGTCGGCAGCGAAGTCGCTGGGTGTGAGCAGGGCGACGC
>CAXUIR010000423.1:0-2460 GCA_964251005.1 uncultured Acetobacteraceae bacterium
GTACTGGCAGCAGGGAGTGCGGGGGTGGGAGAAGAAGTAGAGGGAGGGCAACCAAGACAAGGCAAGCGGTTCTTTTTTGAAAAAAGAACCAAAAAACTTTTGTTCTCTTTGGGTGTGAGATGGTGAGGCGTGTCGTTCTATACCGGCGGCCCCGGACTTTTACTCTTCGAATTCCGGCAAGGAAACAAAGGCTTCATCTTCGAGAAAAGCGGCAACTCATGTCCCTGCTGTCGCGGAAATTTCCGCAACGCGCGCCCAAAGAAGCAAAAGTTTTTTGGTTCTTTTTTTCAAAAAAGAACAGCTAGGCCTTGCCTAACTACCGCGACTGCTGAATGGCCGAGAGCACCCAACGTCCACCCGGCGCACGCAGGAACGTCCACACTTCAGTGACCGTCACGCGCTCGTTCAGGCTGCCGTCCACCACGCGGCCGGTGGCGTCGCGCGTGACGTCGATCATCGAGAAGCGCATCGCCACCGTCGCGTACTCGCGCGAGCCTTCCGACCAGGCTTCGGAGAGGTCGCCCTGTTGCAGGCGCACGTCGGTGACGGTGTTGCGCACGCTGCGGCTGGCGAGTTCGGCCAGCTGTTCGCCGAAAAAGCTGACCATCTCCGGCGTCGTCAGGCTGCGCAATGTGTTGAGATCCTGCGCGGACCAGGCTTTCTGGATTTCGTGCAGCAGCTGGTCGAAGCTCTGGTAGTCGCCCTGGACGAGGGCGAGCGGCCGGGTGGCTCGTGTGCTGCCGCCGAACAGGTTGCCGGGGCGCGCAGGCCCGCCGGTGGGGCGAGCTGGCCCCGGGTTCATCATGCGGGCGAAGCGGCCGCCGCCTGCCATGGCCAGGTGGCCGGCGAAGAAGCGACGATAGATCCAGCTGGCCAGCAAGTATAGCAGGAACATCTGTAGCAGCAGGCCGATCAGGCTGCCGCCGCCGCTCAGGCCGCCGAAGAAGCCGCGGCCGAACAGCAGGCCGCCGATGCCGGCGCCCAGGAAACCGCCGAGCAGGCCGGCTGCAAACGGCGAGCGCGCGCGCTGGCCGAAGCCGCCGTAGCTGTTGCCGTAACCGCTGTTCCCGTAGCCGGAGCCGTAGCCGCTGTTGGGCGTGTAGCTGCGCTGGATGGGCGCGGCGCCGTTCGACAGCCCGTTACTCGCCGGCGCGGAGTAGGTCCGGCTGCCGCGGCTGCCGAACGAGCCGCCCAGGCCCGGGCGCGCGTCGGCCAAAGCGGGGGCCAGTGCCAGGAGGAGGGCAAGAAGCCAGGGGGTGAGGCGGCGCATGGTGAGACCTGAGGTTCTGGGGTCGATGTGGGGGCTCTTGGTGCTAAAATGCAGTGCCGGCGGAGCCTACGCAAAGCAAGCAAGCAGTTCTTTTTTGAAAAAAGAACCAGAAAACTTTTGTCTTCGCTGTCGCGCGCTCGTTGGCCAGCGTTCGTCAGGGAATAAAAGTTTTTTGGTTCTTTTTTCAAAGAAGAACTGCTTGCTAGGCCGGCTCCGGCAGCTTGGCCCAGCCAGGCACGTGATGGGCGATCCCCTGCCCATCCGCCTCAAGCCCCCCGGCGCCCAGTGCATCCAGCCGCAGCACGGCCAACCCGAGGGCGCCGTTGCTGGATCGCATGGTGCCCACCTCCCTGCCCGCGCCGAAGATCAGCGTGCCCGCCGGCGGAAGCGGGCCCTGTCCGCTGACCGGCAGCAGACGCCGCTTGACAAGGCCGCGGTAGCGGGTGCGGGCGGTCAGCTCCTGGCCCATGTAGCAGCCCTTGGTCCAGGAGACGCCGTTTAGCTCGTCGAAGCCGGCCTCGAGCAGGATGGTCTTCTCGGGTTCCATGTCGCGCGTGCCGTCCGGCAGGCCGAGGCCAAGACGGTGCAAGTCGTAGGCGCCTTCGTCCACGTTGGCCGGCAGCGCGGATGCCAGCAGGCGGTGGCCGGCGCCGGGGTGGCGCGGATCTGGCGCGGTAACGGCGGCACCCGGCGGTGGATCGCCGTCCCAGGTGGCGTAGACCTGTAGCGGGTCCGGCGCGATGGCCACATCGGCACGCAAGCGGTAGCGGGACAGGCGCTGGACCAGCATGGCGGCCTGGGCGGCCTCGCAGTCGAGCAGCAGGCGGTCGGCGGCCGCGAACACGAAGAAGTCGGCCAGGTACTTGCCCTGCGCGGTCAGCAGCGCTGCCCAGACGGCGCGGCCAGGCGCGGCGAGGGCCACGTCGTTGGAGACAAGGCCGTTGAGGAAACCCACCCGGTCCGCACCGGTGACGGAGAGGACGGCGCGGGCGGCAAGGCAGGTAAGCTGGGTCATGCCAGGCAAGTGGCGAGCGACGCGCCATAAGAAAAGCCGGGAAGCGGCCAAAGCGCGCGACAGCGAGGATCGAAGCTCTGTATGACTTGACTTGAGGCCTGAGAACTTTGCCAAGAAAGCAAGGCCTTCTTTTCGAGAAAAAGAAGCAAAAAGCTTTTGCTTCCGCTGTCGCGGT
>CAXUIR010000424.1:0-2452 GCA_964251005.1 uncultured Acetobacteraceae bacterium
CGGCCGTGCCGATGCCGCGGACCAGGCCGGCATCGCGGTGCACGGCTGGCGGGGGCGGGGAATGGATGGACAGGGATGCGCCTCGCGCCCGTGTGTTGCGCCGGGGGACAGTCTGTCGGAGGCCTGGGGTGGGGACAAGCGGGCTGGTTGCGAAGGCAAGCAAGCAGTTCTTTTTTGAAAAAAAGAACCAAAAAACTTTTGTCTCCTGGGGGCTGCGGTGCTGGAAGAACGGGACGGCTCCGCACCCGGTGTCCGTGGGAGCGGTCATGATCTACCGGGCGATCGTGCCGGGAATGCGCTCTGGCTTGATGATGCCGTGCCGCAAGCGGGCGGCGAATACCTGTCGCTGGACAGCAAAAAGCGACGCTGCGCCTTTGTCCGTCCTATCTGGTGAGCATGACCGCTTCTCCTTGCATCAAGCTCTGCGTCGTGGACGAGGCTTCCGGCTTGTGCACGGGATGCTGGCGCACGCTGTCCGAGATCGCTGCCTGGGGCGGCATGGGCGAGGCGGAGCAGCGTCGGGTCGTGGCGGCGTTGGCGGAGCGGAGATCGCGGGTGTTATGCCCAGAGGACAGCGAAGCACTGGCGCCTCGACGGGGCGAGACCACGCCTTAAGATAGCGCCCGGACGTCCGCGCCGCCCGAGCAGAAGCAAGCGTCTTCTTTTTTCGAGAAAAAGAAGCAAGAAGCTTTTACGACGACTGTCGCGGACAGCTGAAACGACACGCCTCACCACGACACAACCGAGGGGAGCAAAGTTTTTTGGTTCTTTTTTTCAAAAAAGAACCGCTTGCTTGCCTACTTACACTCTATGACCCTGCAAGACCTACGCTACGTCGTAGCCCTCGCCGAACACGGCCATTTCGGCCGCGCCGCCGCGGCGTGCGACATCGCGCAATCCACCCTCAGCACGCAGATCAAGAACCTCGAATCCCAGCTCGGTGTCACGCTGTTCGAGCGCACGACCAAGTCGGTGAACGTCACCGCGGTCGGCGCAGAGATCGCCGGGCGGGCGCGCGCGGTGTTGGCGGAGGTCGACGCCATCATGAGCGTGGGCCAGCACACGTCCGGACCGCTGACCGGCGGTTTCAGCCTCGGCGTCATCCCGACGCTCGGACCATACGTGCTGCCGTGGCTCGTCCCGGCGCTGAAGGCGGCGTACCCGGCGCTACGGCTGGTGTTGCGCGAGGACCTGACGGCACCCCTGCTGGAGAGGCTTGGGTCGCACCGGCTGGACGCGGCGCTGGTGGCGCTGCCGGTGCCCGACGACCGGCTGGAGACGCTCGCTCTGTTCGACGAGCCGTTCTGGTTTGCCGAGCCGAAGGGCCGCAAGCCCGCCGCCACGAACAACATGACCGAGGACGAGCTGCGCGGGCAGCCCCTGCTTCTGCTGACCGAAGGCCATTGCCTGCGCGATCAGGCGCTGGCGATCTGCGGCACGGCTGATCGCGAAGTGGACGGGGATTTCCGCGCGACCAGCCTGGAGACTATCTTGCAGATGGTGGCCACCGGCATGGGAAGCACGTTGCTGCCGGCGATGGCGTGCGGCGAGGCCCGGGCCCGTTCGGTCTCGACCCGCAAGCTGGCAGAGGGCGTCGGGCGGCGGATCGGCCTGGCATGGCGCCGCAGCTACCCCAGGGAGCGTGACATCCACCTGCTGGCGCGAACCTTGTGCGATCACCTGCCGCCGAGCGTTCGGCCCATATAGAACAGCAAGGCCTTCTTTTCTGAAGAAAAGAAGCGAAGACTTCTGCTCCGCTGTCGCGGACTCGTCCGGCGAGCGCGCGATAGCGGAGACAAAAGTTTTTTGGTTCTTTTTTTCGAAAAAGAACCGCTTGCTTGCTTTCTCGAGGCCGTCGATCGATCTAATAGATCAAAGACTTCCCGACAATCGATTTCACATCGGAGCAGGCCTGCGCTAGGGTGCTTCACGTCGCAATCAGCGAGCTTGGATCCATCGCACCACCTGCCGTCATCGGCAGGGTGCCGGGCGATAGAACCAGGTCCCGTGGTAGGAGAGACAACATGGACGGAATGACGGATAACGCAGCGGCAGGTCAGTGCCCCGTAGCACACAGCGGTGCCCCTGCGGCACGCAAAGGTGCGCGCAAGGGCAGCAACAGGGATTGGTGGCCGGAGTCGCTGAGCCTGCAGACGCTCAGCCAACATTCGCCGCGTGCCAACCCGATGGGTGCTGAGTTCGACTACGCCGAGGCGTTCAAGACGCTCGACCTCGACGCGGTGATCGCCGACCTGCACGCGTTGATGACCGATTCGCAGGAGTGGTGGCCGGCGGATTTCGGCCATTACGGCGGCCTGTTCATTCGCCTCGCGTGGCACAGCGCCGGCACCTATCGCACAGTCGACGGCCGCGGCGGCGCCGGTGGCGGCCAGCAGCGCTTCGCCCCGCTCAACAGCTGGCCGGACAACGCCAACCTCGACAAGGCG
The DNA here is from genome assembly GCA_964251005.1 of uncultured Acetobacteraceae bacterium. Taxonomy (GTDB): domain Bacteria; phylum Pseudomonadota; class Alphaproteobacteria; order Acetobacterales; family Acetobacteraceae; genus BOG-908. The sequence continues at coordinate 2,448 of CAXUIR010000424.1, forward strand.
CGCCG
>CAXUIR010000425.1:0-926 GCA_964251005.1 uncultured Acetobacteraceae bacterium
CAAGCAAGCAGTTCTTTTTTGAAAAAAAGAACCAAAAAACTTTTGTTCCCTTGGGTGCGCCGTGTGGAAAGGTCCGCGACAGCCGTGACAAAAGCTTTTTGCTTCTTCTCGAAAAAGAAGCGCTTGCCTCACTCTCTCATTGCATGCGCCACCGCCTGCGCCCGCACCCGCGTCACCAGGTCCGCTTGCCCGCTGATCGCGTGCGGCAGCCAGTGGCGCTGGAACGCGCGCAGGTCGGCCTCGTCGGCGAACTCGTAGCCGATCGCCCGTAGCGTGGCGGCGAGGTCCTGGGTGGGGTTGTCGTCCGCCTCCGGCCAGATGCCGATGCCGTCGCGCGCCAGGCCTGCCCAGTCGAACAGCTCGCCCGGGTCCTGCTTGCGGGTGGGTGCGATGTCGCTGTGGCCGACGACGTTGGCGGCGGGGATGGCGTGGCGGGAGAGGATCTCCAGGCACAGCGCACGCACAGAGGCCATCTGCGCCGGCGGGAACGGCCGGTAGCCCCATTCGTGGCCGGGGTTGACGATTTCGATGCCGATGGACGGGTCGTTCAGCGCGCGCCGGCCGCGCCAGTAGGACACTCCCGCGTGAAAGGCGCGCAGCTCTTCGGGTACCATGCGGACGATGCTGCCGTCCTCGTCCACCACGTAATGTGACGAGACGTGTGCCACCGGATCGCAAAGCCGGGCGATGGCCTCCTGCGCCGATTGCATGCCCGTGTAGTGCAGCACCAGCATGTCGACCGCACAGGGTCTCTCGTCCCTATTCGGGCTGAAGATGTCGGTAAATATCAAGCCAAGTTTTCCCGATCCGGATCTTGGGGAACAAAAGTTTTTTGCTTCTTTTTTTCAAAAAAGAAGGCCATGCTTGCTTTCTTCCTACAAACCCCGCTCCCGCTTAACCCGATCCCAGGCCGCATTGATGTTGGC
>CAXUIR010000425.1:936-2446 GCA_964251005.1 uncultured Acetobacteraceae bacterium
TGCGCGCCGCGCGCTCGGTCGCGCGCGCGACGCACTCCGGCGGCACGCCGCGCGACGCCAGCCCGTCCGGGTGGTTCTCCCGCATCAGCTGCTTCCAAGCCGCCCGCACCGCGTCGTCGGATGCCGACCGCGCGACCCCCAGCACGCCGTAAGGGTCCGGCTCGCTGCCCGCCTGCGTGCGCGCGGTGCCGCCGCGGACGCGCTCCCAGGCTGCCCCGTCCAGGCCGAAGCCGCGGGCGCAGCGGGCCAGGAAGTCGAGCTCCGCGGCGTTGACCGGCCCGTCCGAGCGGGCGATGCCGAACAGCCCGGCGAGCACGTCCTCCAGCACGCCGCGGTTGTCGCCGAAGCTGTCGCCAAGCTGGTTGGCGTAAGGCTCGAAGCCGTCCGGGGTGTCGCGCGCCTGGTCGAACAGGCGGCCGACCTCGCGCGCGCTTTCGGCCGGGATGCGGAAGTGGCGCTTGAAGCCGTCGATCTCCGCGCGGCTGACCGGGCCGTCGCACTTGGCCAGCTTGGCCGACAGCGCCACGATGCCGATGGCAAAAACCTGCTCGCGCGGCGCGAACATCGCGGCGATGCGCGCGGGGTGGAAGCGGTCCGCGGTGAACAGGCCGAGCAGCGGGCGGTTGGGCGCGCCGTTGCGGTCCGCCGCGTGGCCTAGGGCGGCACCGGTGACGGCGCCCAGCGGGCCGCCGACGGCGAAGCCGGCCATGCCGCCCAGCAGTTTGCCCCAGTAGCTCATGGGTTGAACATAACAGGAAAATCCTGAAGCGAGAACGAAGGAAGCAAGGCCTTCTTTTTCGAGAAAAAGAAGCAAAAAGCTTTGTCTCGGCTGTCGCGGATCTTTCCGGCGGCGCGTACTCAAGGGAGCAAAAGTTTTTTGGTTCTTCTTTTCGAAAAAGAACTGCTTGTCTTTCCTCGCTGTGGCTTCCGCTTTGTCAGCACGCCGTTAAACAAGCTCTCAATGGCCTCCGACCCGCCAACGCTGCGCCAAGCGGCCGCCTGGCCCTCAACGGCACGGCGGGGACGCCTGCTGGCACCCTTGGCGGCCATCTTGGCGAGCCTCCTGCTGGCGGCCTGGGCCGTGCCGCCGCTGCTGGACTGGAGCCGCTTTCGCACCGCCATCGCCGCCATCGCCGCGCGCAACCTCGGCCGTCCGGTGGTGATCGGCGGCGAGGTGCGCCTGCGCCTACTGCCCGAAGCGGTGCTGACCGCGTCCGACGTGACGCTCGCCGACCAGGGCGACGGCATCTCCGGCCAGGTCGCCGCCCTGCGCCTGCAGGTGGCCATGCTGCCGCTGCTGACCGGCCGGCTCGCTTTGCGCGACCTGGTGCTCTCCGCCCCGGTGCTACGCCTGCCGATGCGGCTGCCGGACGCGCTGGCTCACCCGTCCCGCCCCGAGGTCCCGCACGCCTTTGCCGCCCGGGTGGAGGACGGAACGCTGCGGATCGGCCAGGTCAGGATCACCGGCATCAATGCGGCCGTCCACGGCGGGCCGGCGACGGGCACGCTG
>CAXUIR010000426.1:0-2412 GCA_964251005.1 uncultured Acetobacteraceae bacterium
CCCGCCAGCCAATTTGGGAATCCCTATTGAGTCGTGTCGATGGGAAAGTGCTCTAAGTCAAACGTTCTGAAATCGACACATACCGGCAACTTCCAACGGACCTAAGATAACCTGACCCCGATCCAGTCTATCAGGTTGAAGCGTATCGTCCCAACCGTCCGCGACAGCCGCAGCAAAAGCTTTTTGCTTCTATCTCTCGAAAAAGAAGGCCTTGCTTTCTCCTACCGCATATAACTCACCTTCAACACCACCATCCAGGGATACCGCGTATCCAGCACGCGCCCGTCCGCTCCCGTCAGCAGCCCGCTCTCCCCAACCGGCACGTGTTTCATGGTGACCGCGTCGTCAACGTTGCCGCCGATCACGCTCAGCAGCCCCGGCGTGGTCTGCACCACGATGTCGCAATGCGCCGGAAACGAGGCGGCCGTCGGCAGGTTGGCAAACCGCAAGGTCGCCGCCCGCTCACGGCCCATGCAGATGATGTCGCCCAGCGCCGGCGGCGTTGTCTGCGGCGGGTAGGCGCGCAGCACCGGTGTGGCACCTGACGCCGCCGCGTTGATGTAGGTGCTGTGGTTGGGCGAGTACGGAAAGTCCGGCCCGGCGCCCGCCACCCGCATCACGTAGGAGATGAAGGCGGCCGACCACGCGAACGCGGCGTCCCGCCTCGCGTCGAACAGCGTGCCGTCGGCATCGTGAATGCCCGTCCACGCGGCCTCGCGCTCGGCCGGGTCCTGGCTCTCCCACCAGTACTCGCCCACGCGCTGCCACAGGCCGGGTTCGCGTTCCGGCTTCTGGTCGGGCGGCGGGATCGGCCGCGTGCCGGGCGGGTCGTCGTCCACCGGTTGGCCGAACAGGCGCCACTCGCGCAACGCGATCGCCACCGCGTCGGCGCGCGAGAACGGCTCCCAGGCCTGCGTGGCGAACGGCGGCACGTGCTCGTCAGCGACGATCGGGCCGCGGCTTTTCGGCAGCTGCACCACCGGGGTGGGACCGGGGCCGGTGGCCTTCGGCCGCGGCGTGCCGGCGCAACCCGCAAGCCCCACCAGGCAGGCGAGCAACGCGCGGCCAGTCAGGCCGGACGGCTCAGCACCGCGTCTTGCGCGGTTTCGCGTCATAGCCGGACAGACCGGGCACGCCGTAGCCGGGCACCACCAGGTTCTCCAGGTCCTCGTCCTGCGGGTCGCGGCCCAACCACGTCTTGGACAGGCGCGCCACCGTGCCGTCGGTCTTCAAGCACCTGAGCGCATCCTCCATGTCGTCGCGAAGCTCGGTCTCGGACACGCGCACCGCCGCACTCTGGTGCGTGCGCGTTTCCGGCAACGACAACCCTGGGGTGAAGTTCGGGTTGCGCGACGCGGCGTACGCCTGCACCGGACTGCCGCTGAGGCTGGCGTCTGCCTGGCGGTCCAACACCGCCTGGGCGGCCGCCGCGGAGCTGCCCATCGCCAGCACGGTGAAGCCGTAGCGCTGCGCGTTGCGGTTCGCCCACTCCGCATACTGGCCGTCCTGCCGCACCGCCAGGCGACGGCCGCGCAGCTCGGCCAGCGACGTGATGTGCTCGTCGCTGCGCACGCCGAACTGATACTCGGACCAGGCATAGCCTTCCAGCAACAGCATGTGGCCGGCGTTCTCCGGCGTGGCGGCGATCGGGCCGGGCAGCACGTCGTAGTCGCCGTGGGCGAGGCCTTTGATCAAGGCCGGCTGGGACGCGGTGGCGAAGTCGATGTCGCGGTGCATGCGGGCGGCGATCAGGCGGAACAGCTCTACGGCGAAGCCGGACAGGGAGCCGTCGGACTGGCGGACGACGTAGGGCGGAGCGTCTTCGACCACGCCGGCGCGAAGCGGGGGTTCGGCGTAGGCGGGGACGGCAAGAAGTAAGCAAGCAAGCAGTTCTTTTTTGAAAAAAAGAACCAAAAAACTTTTGGTTACGCTGTCGCGGACAGCTGAAACGAAACGCCTCACCAACGCGCACCTCATCGGAGCAAAAGTGTTTTGGTTCTTCTTTTCAAAAAAGAGCTGCTTGCTTTCTACTGATTCCGCAGCAACCCTGCCGGCCGGACGCGCAACGCCGCCTCTGTCCCAGCATAGCCGAACACCAGCATCAGCACCACGCAGCCGCCGACCGTCTCGGCCAACACCCACGGCAGGAACGCCCACGGCGCGTCCAGCAGAAACCGCGTCACCGCCCAGCTCGCTGCCGTGCCGAGCGCCGCCGCAATCAGACCCGCCGCCGCGCCGATGGCGCCGAACTCCACCAGCCAGGCCGCCCGCACCTGGCCGCTGGTGGCGCCCAGCGTCTTCAGCACCACCGCCTCGGCGATGCGCCGCCGCTGGCCGGCCGCCACCGCGCCGCCCAGCACCAGCGCGCCGGACGCGAGCGTCACCCCGCCGGCGGCCGAGAGTGCGGCGGCC
>CAXUIR010000427.1:0-2406 GCA_964251005.1 uncultured Acetobacteraceae bacterium
CGGGCGTGGAAGAGCGCATAGACAAAAGTTTTTTGCTTCTTTTTTTTATAAAAGAAGGCCTTGCTTGCTCCTCAAACAAGCGACAGCAGCCGGACCTGCTGGCCACGCCTGCAACCAACGACAGCAGCCTGGCGGAAGCGCCGTGCCAGTGCGGCCAGGCGTCGCGTGTCGCCGGCCACCAGCAGGCAGTCTTCGGCCCAGGCACGGTCGGCGCCGCTGGCCGGCAGCGCGGGCGTGCTGCCCAGGCGGGCGCGCAAGGCGGCCATCATCTTGTCGTTCCAGCGCCGGGGCATGCGGCGGCTGGCGGGGTTCCAGGCGGTCAGCAGCACCGCCTCGCGCACGCCCATGCCGGCGAGCAGGCCGTCCAGCGCGCTGCAACGCCGGCCGACGACCAATTCGAAGCCGGCGACGCTGTAGCGGCTCCGGCGGTAGGCCAGGTCCAGGTGGCTAGGGAGAGACATCAAAGAGAAGACTTCTTTTGCGAAACTTTTGTCGCGTCTATCGCAGAGTTTCCGGAAACGGGTCGCCAGGAGACAAAAGTTTTTTGGTTCTTTTTTTCAAAAAAGAACCGCTTGCCTTACCCCGCCGGATTACGCCGATTCGCGTCGACTTCCTGCGGCGTCAACTGCAGCCCGAAATACAGATCGTAGTTCTGCCCGGTCACACCCTTCGCGGTCGGCAGTTCCATCGGGATCTCCCGGCCGATCACCTGCAGCGTGGTCACGTTGGGTGGGAACTTCACGTGCTGGGTGTAGGTCTTGGCGTCGAGTATCTGCTTTTCCCGCACCACGCCCACGCGGTAGGTGACGTCGGCGTCTGCGCTGGTGGAGGCTGGGCCGCGGGTGACCACCATCACCACGTGGGCGTGCGCGCCTTCCAGCTTGGTGCCCAGCTTGCCGGAGCAGGCGCCTTCCACGTCTGCCAGGCGCACGCTCAGCATCAGGTCCGACAGGTCGTTGCCGCGGGCGTCGTAGCGGACCTCGCGGCTGTAATCCTGCAGCAGGTGCGCGCGCGGGCACTGGGCGGCTTCCTCGTTGGGGTCGTCGTGGCAGCCGGCCAGCGCCAACAGGGCCAGGGCGGCGGTGAGGATGTGGGCGCGCATGGTGACTCCGTCAGGCCCTGCCGGGCGGCAGGGCGTCGAGCGGCCTGCTTTGCCACACAAGCGCGGGTTTGCACCAGGACCGCCGCATACCAATAGTCAGCATGTGCTCAGCCCTGGTAAGTGTCGGTTTAAGAAGTCGGCCTGACGAGTCAGCTGGCGTGGTCTTCGAGCGCCCGAGCGGAGCGGCCTGTTGTGGCCATCGGCACCGGCGCGGAGGAGAGCACGCTGGTTGGCGCCAGGGCGGCTTTCCAGACGGACACTTACCGCGCGAACCGGGAACCCATCCATGCCAGACAGCCCGACAGACCTGATCGCCCGCACGCTCCAGGCCGTGGGCCTGCAGACCGCAGCGCCGCTGCAGAAGCTGCGCGTGGTGCTGGCCGGCCCGAGAGGATTCTGCGCCGGGGTGGACCGCGCCATCCGCGTGGTGGAGGAGGCGCTGCGCCGCTACGGCGCGCCGGTCTACGTCCGCCACGAGATCGTCCACAACCGCACAGTGGTCGAGGCGCTGGAGGCGCAGGGTGCCATCTTCGTCGAGGAGCTCGACGAGGTGCCGGAGAATGCGCACGTGGTGTTCTCCGCCCACGGCGTGCCGAAATCCGTCCCCGACGAGGCGCAGCGCCGCAACCTCGCCTACCTCGACGCCACCTGCCCGCTGGTCAGCAAGGTGCACCGCGAGGCCGAGCGCCACTTCTCCGACGCGCGGCACATCCTGATGATCGGCCATGCCGGCCACCCCGAGGTGGTTGGCACCATGGGCCAGCTGCCGCCGGGTGCGGTCACCCTCGTGCAGAACGCCGCCGAGGCGGCCGCCGTGGCACCTGCCGACACTGCCAACCTCGCCTTCATCACCCAGACCACGCTGAGTGTGGACGACACTGCCGAGATCGTGGAGATCCTGCGGCGCCGCTTTCCGCAGATCGAGGGACCGAAGCGCGAGGACATCTGCTACGCCACCACCAACCGCCAGGCCGCGGTGAAGGCGATCGCGCAAGGCTGCGACCTGCTGATCGTGATCGGCAGCCCCAACAGCAGCAACAGCCAGCGCCTACGCGAGGTGGCCGAGCGTGCCGGCGCCGGCCGGGCCATATTGGTGCCAAAAGTGTCCGAGATGGACTTCTCGGCGCTGGATGGCGTCCAGACGGTGGGGATTACCGCCGGCGCGTCGGCGCCGGAGAGCCTGGTGCAGGAAGTGCTGGCCGAGCTGGCCAAACGCTACGTGCTGGAGATCGAGGAGCGGCAGGTGACGCAGGAAGACGTCATCTTCAAGCTGCCTTACCCGCTGGCCTAAGCAAGCAAAAGAC
>CAXUIR010000428.1:0-2391 GCA_964251005.1 uncultured Acetobacteraceae bacterium
CCGTCTCCGCCAAGAAGCAGCGCGAGCTGGCCCAGGCCATCAAGCGCGCCCGCTTTCTCGCCCTCCTCCCCTACATCGTCTCCTGAGGCGCGCGCACCATGGCACAGGTAGAACTCATCCTCCTCCAGCGCGTCGAAAAGCTCGGCCAGATGGGCGACCTCGTGAAGGTCAAGCCCGGCTACGCCCGCAACTTCCTTCTCCCCGGCAAGCGCGCCATCCGCGCCAACAAAGCCAACATGGAGAAGTTCGAGCAGCAGCGCGCCCAGCTCGAGGCGCAGAACCTAAAGCGTCGCGAAGAAGCCGAACGCCTCGCCGAGCGCGTCGACGGCATGAAGGTCGTCATCATCCGCCAGGCCGGCGAATCCGGCAGCCTCTACGGCAGCGTCAGCGGCCGTGACATCGCCGACGCGTCCACCGCCGGCGGGCTGACCATCAACCGCAGCCAGGTGATCCTCAACAACCCGATCAAGACGCTCGGCCTCACCAAGGTGCAGGTCAGCCTGCACCCCGAAGTGCGCATCGACGTCATCGTCAACGTCGCCCGCAGCACCGAGGAGGCCGATCGCCAGTCCCGCGGCGAAGCCGTGGGCCAGGCGGCCGAAGACGAAGAAGCGGCGCTGGAACCGGCGATGGTGTTCGGCGAGCAGGACCAGCCGGACGTTCCTTGACACGTAGCAAGCAAGCAGTTCTTTTTTGAAAAAAAGAACCAAAAAACTTTTGTTCCTTGAGTAGTCGCTGCAGAACCTTCGCGACAGCAGGACCAAAAGTTTTTTGCTGCTTTTTTTCAAAAAAGCAGGCCTTGCTTTCTGACTTGCCCCCGGACGCGCATTACTCCCCCAAACTCCGGCTCAGCGTCGGCGGCAAAACCGCCCGCCTTCCCTCGACGCTCGCGCTCATCATGTAGTCGCGCGTCAACGGCACCGCGTCCTGCCGCCGTGCCAGCTGCAGCTGCCACACCATGTGGTTCAAATATCGAAACGAGAACTCGCTGCCGGCCAAATATAGTTCGAACAACCGGCAGAACCGCTCGTCGTACAGCGCAGCGATCGCGTCCCTGTTGGCTTCGAAGCGCCGCCGCCAGTGCCGGATCGTCAGCGCGTAGTGCAGCCGCAGCACCTCGAGGTCGGTGGCCACCAAATCCTGCTGCTCCAGCGCGCGGAACACCTCCGACAGCGCCGGCGAGTAGCCGCCCGGAAAGATGTGCCGGCTGATCCATGGGTTGGTCACCGACGGCCCGTCGCTGCGCCCGATCGCGTGGATCAGCGCCACCCCGTCCTCGGCCAGCAGATTGCGCAGCGTGCGGAAGTAGCCGGCGTAATGAGTGATGCCCACGTGCTCGAACATGCCGATCGAGACCACCCGATCGTAGGTGCCGCCCACGGTCCGGTAGTCCAGCAGCTCGAAACTGACACGGTCGGCGACCCCCGCCGCCGCCGCCCGGGCCCGCGACGCCTCCAACTGCTCGGTCGACAGCGTGATGCCGGTCACCCGCGCACCAAAATCCTGCGCCAGCGTGATCGCCATGCCGCCCCAGCCCGAGCCGATGTCGAGCACGTGCAGCCCCGGCCGCGTCAGGCACAGCTTCTGCGCGATGTGCCGCTTCTTCGCCGCCTGCGCCTCCTCCAGCGTCTCCCCCCCGGTGGCGAAGTAGGCGCAGGAGTAGTTGCGGTCGCGGTCCAGGAACAGCGAGTACAACCGCCCGTTCAGATCGTAATGCTGTGCCACGTTGCGCCGCGCGCGCGGGATCGGGTTGTACTGCGCGGCGTGGCGCCGCGCGCGCGCCACGCCCCGGCGCAACCGCAGTCCGGGGTGCTGCCCACCGTTGGCGAGGTTGCAGAACAGCAGGTCGAGCACGTCGTCGACGCCGCAACCGAGCGGCACCAGGTCGCCGGCCACGTACGCCTCGCCGAACACCAGCGCCGGGTTGCTCAGCAGGCCGCGCACCGTGGCCCAGCGGCCGATGCTGGCGCCGGCGGTGGGCCCCGCCTCGCCCTCTGGCCCATAAATAGCGGTGGTGCCGTCCGGGTAGCGCACCGTGAGCCGGCCGGCGGTGACGAAGCGGCGGAGGATGGCATCGATCAGGGCGCGCATCGAGGGTTGCCCCGGCGTGGTGGTTCAGCCGGCCTGTAACGCGAACCCGGGGATTCGGATACGGGCGTCCGCCGCCCGACGACCCGGCAAAAACAATCCCGTGATCTTGCGCTTTCCTTGTGGTTCAGTAACAAACGTGGCGCCGGGCCCGTCCCGGCCGCAACCGAAGGGAGGACAAAGCTGAACGCAGTGCAGGGAGTGCGGCGCAGGTTCGCCCGGGTCTGGCTCGTCACCGCCGTGGTGACCGCCGCCGGGCTCGTCTGGGCGGCCGCGCATGGCGACAGCTACACGGCCACCGCC
>CAXUIR010000429.1:0-2388 GCA_964251005.1 uncultured Acetobacteraceae bacterium
TTTTTTCCGCGGGGGGGGCGGCCGCCGCGGAGAGGTCCGCGACAGCGGAAGCAAAAGTTTTTTCGTTCTTTTTTTCAAAAAAGAACCGCTTGCTTGCCTTTACTTACCCCGGACTAGGCGGCGAAGCCAAAGGCGGCACCTGCAAGATCAGCGTGTGCGAGGAAAACGAAAACCAGGGATGCGCCCGCGAGAGCAGGTCCAGCCCAAGCAGCATGTCCGAATTCCGCGGCGATCTCTGGTCGATGACAGCAACCGGAAAATTGTAGATCGTCACCTCGCCCATCGTCACCGGGGCCAGCACGTGCAGCACCGCGCCCGGCTGCGCAGGCCCGATGCCGCCGACGTGGAACCTGCGGTCCGCCGGAAACTGCCGCGTATCCAGGCCGATCCGGCGAGCGCTGTCGCGGAAGATGACCGAGATAGGCGCGCCGGTGTCCACCAGCGCCCGCAGCGTCCGGCCCCCGACCTGCACGTTCACCAACGGCCGGTCGTCGTCAGCCACGGCGATCATCGGCACCGCATACAGTTCGCCCGACAACGCAGCTTTGGGATGGTCCGCCGTGCAGCCGCCCACCGGTCGGAAAAGCTTCACCGTCCGCTCGGGCAAGTCCACGTCGACGTCGTAGGCGCTGAGGAAGTCCGACCCGAACAGCCCGTCCACCCCGGTTTGCCCGACCGATCCCATCTCGGACGCCAGCAGCCGGAAACGCCTGCCATGCAGCCGGCCGATCTGGTAGCTGCGCGTCTCGAAACCGTAGTTGATTTGCGAGCCGCCGATGCCTTCCGACGAACCGCTCAGCCTCTCTAGCGAAAGGTTCAGGCGGTCCGCACTGCTTTTCGCGAGCGCCGTGATGTTCGCCCCGGTGTCCACGATCATCGACGTCGAGTGACCGTTCAGCAGCGCTTCGGCGACCATGTGGCCGTGCTCGATACGGACAGGAACGTCGGTCGCGAAACCCATCCTGCACGCGCCGGACGGAGCGGCCTGGCAGCCCCCCAGCCAAGCCGCGCAGCCGAAGCAAAGCAAGCAGTTCTTTTTTGAAAAAAAGAACCGAAAAACTTTTGACTCCGCTGTCGCGCGCTCTCCGGATGAGTCCGCGACAGCGGAGACAAAAGTTTTTTGCTTCTTTTTTTTAGAAAAGAGGGTCTTGCTTGCGTCGCAACGGTCAATCTCCAGGCCCGTTGGTATCAGTTGTACTTCGCAAGTTCGAGCCGCCCGATCTGGTTGCGGTGCACCTCGTCCGGACCGTCGGCGAAGCGTAGCGTGCGGCTGCTCGCGTAGTGATACGCCAGGTGGAAGTCCTGGCTGACGCCGCCGCCGCCATGCACCTGCATCGCCCAGTCTATCACCTGGCACGCCATCGATGGCGCTACCACCTTGATCATCGCGATCTCGGTGCGCGCCGCCTTGTTGCCGACGGTGTCCATCATGTGCGCCGCCTTCAGCGTCAGCAGCCTCGACTGCTCGATCATGCAGCGCGCCTCGGCGATGCGTTCCAGCGTCACAGTCTGCTCGCTGATCGGCTTGCCGAACGCCACGCGCGCCTTGGCCCGCTTGCACATCGACTCCAGCGCGCGCTCCGCCTTGCCGATCAGCCGCATGCAGTGGTGAATGCGCCCCGGGCCAAGCCGCCCTTGCGCGATCTCAAACCCGCGGCCCTCGCCGAGCAGGATGTTGCTGACAGGCACACGCACGTTGCGGAAATCCACCTCCATGTGGCCGTGCGGCGCGTCGTCGTAGCCGAACACCGTCAGCGGCCGCATGATGTCCACGCCTGGCGTGTCGCGCGGCACCAGGATCATCGACTGCTGGCTGTGGCGGTGCGCGTTCGGGTTGGTCTTGCCCATGAAGATCAGCAGCTTGCAGCGTGGGTCGCCGCCGCCGCTGGTCCACCATTTGCGACCGTTGAGGACGTATTCGTCGCCCTGACGCTCGATGGTGCTTTCGATGTTGGTTGCGTCCGACGAGGCCACACCGGGCTCCGTCATCGCGAACGCCGAGCGTATCTTGCCTTCCAGCAGCGGCTCGAGCCACTCCTGCTTCTGCGCTTCGGTACCGTAGCGCTCGATGGTTTCCATGTTGCCGGTGTCCGGTGCCGAGCAGTTGAACACCTCGGACGCCCACTCGACGCGGCCCATGATCTCGGCGAGCGGCGCGTATTCGATGTTCTTCAGCCCGGCGCCGCGGTGGCTGTCCGGCAGGAACAAGTTCCACAACCCAGCTTCGCGCGCGCGGGGTTTCAGCTCCTCGAGGAGCTGGACGGGGAGCCAGCGGTCTCCGCTGGCCACTTCTTCGTGGAAGCGGTGTTCGTTAGGGTAGACGTGCTCGTCCATGAAGGCGCTGACGCGCTCTTGGTACTCGCGGGTTTTTTCGCTGAACGTGAAATC
>CAXUIR010000430.1:0-2387 GCA_964251005.1 uncultured Acetobacteraceae bacterium
AGCCAGGCCAAGGTCGGCGGCGTAGGCCTCCACCATCGCGAGGTACGTCGGCTGGTCGCAGCCGTGAAAGCCGAGCCACAGGCCGAACCGGTCGGACAGGGATACTTTCTCCTCGGTGGCCTCGCGGGGCGAAATCGCAGTTGCGGCCTCGTTGTCGATCATGTCGCGCGGCATTAGGTGGCGCCGGTTGCTGGTCGCGTAGAACAGCACGTTGGCCGGGCGGCCCTCGATGCCGCCGTCCAGCACGGATTTCAGCGCCTTGTAGTCGCTGTCCTCGCGTTCGAACGACAGGTCGTCGCAGAAGACGACGACACGGCGCGGGGAGCGGCGCAGGTGGCCCAGCAGAACGGGCAACGTGCCGATGTCTTCGCGCTGTATCTCGACCAGCACCAGGCTGCCCGGGGTGCGCGCCAGTGCGGCGGCGTGCGCGGCCTTGACCAGGCTGGACTTGCCCATGCCGCGCGCGCCCCACAGCATGGCGTTGTTGGCGGGCTTGCCGGCGGCAAAACGCAGCGTGTTGTCGAGCAGCGTGTCGCGCGCGCGGTCGACGCCGCGCAGCAGCCCGACCTCCACGTGCGACACGCGCGAGACGGGGGCCAGCTCTCCGCCGCGCCCGTGCGCGGCCGGCCGCCAGACAAAGGCGTCCGCCCCGTCGAGGCTGAGCTGCGTGGGCGCGTACGGCGCCAGGCGCTCCAGTGCTTCGGCCAGGCGCTGGACCAGAGAGAGCAGCGTTTCCATCACGTTCGGCTGGCAGCCAGTGCTTGACGGGGAGGGGGCGGAACCTATTGTGCGCCGCACCCGCCCGCAACCCGCCTGACGCAAATTGTTCACCTGCGACGGCGCAGCACGCTCGTGACCCAAGGACGCTCGCCTCATGCCGTCGCTCATCTCAGACGCCTACGCTCAGGACGCATCCGGAGGTGCTGGCCTCGGCAGCGCGCAGGTCCTGCAGTTCCTGCCGCTGGTCCTGATCTTCGTGGTGTTCTACTTCCTGATGATCCGGCCGCAGCAGCAGCAGCAGAAGACGCTGAAGGCGCAGATTGCCGCGGTAAAGCGGGGCGATCGGGTGCTGACCGCCGGCGGCATCGTGGGCGTCGTGCAGAAAGTGCGCGATGCCGCCAACGAACTGGACGTGGAGATCGCGCCGAACGTGCGGGTAATCGTGGCGCGCGATACGTTGTCGATGGTGCTGAAGCCGTCGGTGCCGGCCGCGGCTAATGACAGCAAGTGAGCAAGCGGTTCTTTTTTGAAAAAGAAGTCTCGGTGCCGGTGGCCCGGCCATGGTGAACGTGTTGTTTCAGCCGTCCGCGACAGCCGAAGCAGAAACTTTTTGCTTCTTTTTATCGAAAAAGAAGAGTCTACCCCTGCCTCAACCGCTGTGCATTCGCCGTCGCCCGCTTATGATATGGCCGTAGAACAGCGTCCGCCGCCTGCCCGGTCAGCAGCGCCACGCTGGCAAGCTGCATGGCACTCATCTTCTCGTGCACCATCAGCTCGTATTCGGCCGTGGTGCACGCACCGGTCGCCATCAGCGCGGTGCGGTGCCACACCGTCTCCCACGATGCGAGCGCCAGTTCGGCGTACATCATCGGCAGTGCGAACGGCCCGAGACAGTTTGACGACACCTGTGACTCCTGTGCTGTACCGGGTGCGGACTGGCCCGCACCCTATCGTAGTCGGGTTCAGGTTGCCGAAAGCTGAGCCTCGGCGAAGTCGTAGTTGGCCAGCTTGTCGAGGTAGTTTTGCGTGTAGTCCGGACGGCGGTTGCGGAAGTCTAGGTAGTAGCTGTGCTCCCACACATCTAATCCTAGTAGCACCTTGCCCTCGCCGGTGGCCAGCGGGTTGGAGCCGTTCGGCGTCTTGGTGATGGCGAGCTTGCCGTCCTTGCCAATGACCAGCCAGACCCAGCCGGAGCCGAACTGTCCAATCGCGGCCGCCTTGAAGGCTTCCTTGAACTTCTCCGTGCCGCCGAGGTCGGAGTCGATCTTCTCCTGCAGCTTGCCGGGGATCTTGCCGCCGGCGGGAGACAGGTTTTGCCAGAACAGGATGTGGTTCCAGTGCTGGCCGGCGTTGTTGAACACCGGGCCGGGCGTTTGCGCGGTGGCGGTGACGATCTCGTCCAGGCTGTGGCCCTGCAGCGAGGAGTCTTTCTCCACGAACCCGTTCAACGCGGTGACGTAAGCCTGGTGGTGCTTGCCGTGGTGCAGCTCCAGCGTCTCCTGGCACATGCCGGCGGCGGCGAGCGCGCCGGTGCTGTAGGGAAGAGGGGGAAGTTCGAAGGCCATGGGCGTTCTCCGTCCAGATAGGGAAGCGGCGTCCGCCCGCAGAAGCGGCCGGTGTGTCCGCCCAAAGGGCGGCCAATGCCGTGTAGCCACAACGCCGTGACG
>CAXUIR010000431.1:0-2383 GCA_964251005.1 uncultured Acetobacteraceae bacterium
CCAAAAAACTTTTGACTCCGCTGTCGCACGCTCTCCGGATGAGTCCGCGACAGCGAAGACAAAAGTTTTTTGCTTCTTTTTTTCAAAAAAGAAGGCCTTGCTTGCTTCAGAACGGTCAATCCCCAGGTTCATTGTATAATATCGAATTAAAGACGTTTTCCCGTTAAAGTAACAAAAGCTGGCGATGACCAGCGTGGGTGCGCAATATTCAGTAGCGGCTACGACACCCATGGATGGATGCGGAAAGCATGAGATGGCAGACGGAGCATCGGAAGATTGTCAACCGATTGGTCGGCGTGCGCGTGCGTCCGGGCGGTAGGGCGGGAAACACCAGCTTGCGTTGAGGCTGAAACTCGTAAGGCAAGGAAGGCCTTCTTTTTTGAAAAAAAAGCAAAAAACTTTTGCTCCTGCGCCTGCACCACGGTCAGGTTTTTTCTGCCAGCATGTCTGCTCGCATCACTATCCCTCTCATTAGTGCAGGCGTGGGAAGCAAAAGTTTTTTGGTCCTTTTCTTCAAAAAAGGACTGCTTGCTTTCCATGTGTCAGAATCATCGCGTGCTGGTGTAGTGTGGCGTTGTTCTTCACCTCACCAAGCAGCCGCTTGATGCGGCAACATACCGGGGCTCGTGCTTGGTCACGGCGTCAGATACCGTCCCACGTCTCGCGATTATCCATGTGAACGGCGCGGTTTCGTCCGGCGGCGGCGTATGCTTCGGGGGGCGACGGCCCAAGCGGTTGTCGACCGAGCGATGGCTGGGCGTTCGGGATCAGCGGCCCGTGTAGGTCTGTTCAGGACGTTTCGTCACGACGGAGACAGCGCACGGTGCGCCTCAAGACTGAACATAACGCCTCCCCACCCCGCGCGCCCTGGAAGCAAAAGTTTTTTGGTTCTTTTTTAAAAAAAGAACCGCTTGCCTTCCTCCCTTTCTCACCGTGAGGGGAGCCACAATCAGCCGCCATCATCGAACGGCGAAGCTTTCAGGATGACAGGACGCGGACATGGCATAATGCCTCGCCGGGTCCTGCGAGCCTCGGTTGCTCCGGCACCGGAACGCGTCTAATGCACCGCGTTCGAAGCTATGCGGAGTGGCGGCGTCAGTGGGTGAACGCGTGTGTGGCCGGGCGCGGCCGTGGGTGAGCCTGGCGGTGGCGCTGTCCCTGGGGATGAGCGGCTGCGGTACCGTCCACTCGGTGCGCAAGACCTTGCTCGGCGGTCCGCTCGACCCTGGCGAGCACCTGAAGGGCTTCATCGGTGGCGTGGTGGCCGACGAGCCGTTGGCCGCGCTGGCTGCGCGCGAGGTGCTGGCCACCGGGGGCAACGCTGCGGATGCGGCGGTGACGCTGGGTTTCGTGTTGTCGGCCACCTTGCCGTCGCGCGCGTCGCTGGGCGGAGGGGGCGCCTGCGTGGCCTACCAGCCCGGCTACGCCTCGCCCAACCACGGCACGCCGGAAGCCATCCTGTTCACCCCGCGGGCGCCGGCTGCCAACCCCGGCGCCCGGCCGGCCGCGGTGCCGCTGCTGGCGCGCGGCCTCTATTTGCTGAGCGCGCGTTACGCCTCGCGCAACTTTGCCGACCTGCTGGCGCCGGCCATCCAGGCGGCGCAGGACGGGTTTTCGATCTCGCGCGCGCTCGGGCGCGACCTGGCCCAGGTGCAGGGGCCGCTGCTGGGCGACCCGAACGCGGCGGCCATCTTCGCGCCCGGCGGGCAGCCGTTGGGCGAGGGGGCGCGGCTGAACCAGACCGACCTGGCCAGCACGCTGACGCAGATCAGCCGGGCCGGGGTGGGCGACCTGTATCAGGGGCTGCTTGGCCAGCGGCTGGTTGAGGCGAGCCTGGAGGCCGGCGGCCCGGTCACGCAGTACGACCTGCGGCGGTCGGTGGCCTCGCTGGGCAACCCGATCCTGATCAAGGACGGCGCCGACCAGGTGGCGTTCGTGCCGCCGCCGGCCGATGGCGGCTTGGGCGCCGCGGCGGCGTTTTTGTCCTACGTGCGCAGCAACACCGTGTCGCAGTCGATGGTGGACCAGTCGATCGCCACGGTTGCCACCTGGCGCGCCGGGCAGGCGGGGCGCGACCCGCTGGCGCTGCTGCAGGGGGCCGGTGTGTCGGGCACGTTGCCGGCGCTGCCGGCCTCGACCAGCTTCGTGGTGGTGGACCGCAAGGGCGGTGCGGTGGCCTGCGCGATCACCATGGAAAATCTGTTCGGCACCGGGCGGGTGACGCCTGGGCTCGGCATCGTGTTGGGCGCGTCGCCGGCGGTGAAGCCGTCTGCGTTGCTGACGGCGGCGATCGCTTGGAACGGCGGGCGGGATGCGTTCCGGGCGGCGGCGGCCAGCTCCGGGCAGGACGCGGCGGCGGTGGCGGGCGCCATCGGCATCGGCG
>CAXUIR010000432.1:0-2368 GCA_964251005.1 uncultured Acetobacteraceae bacterium
CATATCGGCCTGGCCACCGTCACCTACGTGACCGAGGGCGCCATCCTGCACCGCGACACGCTGGGCAGCACCCAGTCCATCGTGCCCGGCGACGTGAACTGGATGGTTGCCGGGCGCGGCATCGCCCACTCCGAGCGCTCCGACGCCACCGAGCGGCAGATCGAGCGCCGCATGTCCGGCATCCAGAGCTGGGTGGCGTTGCCCCGCGCCCACGAGGAGACTGCGCCCGGCTTCTTCCATCACCCGTCCGACACGCTGCCGCATTTGACCGACACCGGGGTCAGCGCGGTGGTGATCGCCGGCACCGCGTTCGGCGCCGAGGCCCCGGTGCGCGTGTTCTCCCACACGCTCTACGCCGACGTGGCGCTGGCGCCGGGCGTGGCCGTGCCGCTGCCGGACGAGCACGCCGAGCGCGCCGTCTACGTGCTGGCCGGCGGCGTGGAGGTGGCCGGCGACCGGTTCGAGCCGCACCGCCTGCTGATCTTCCGCCCCGGCGACCGCATCACCCTGCGCGCCACCCAGGCCGGCGCACGCCTGCTGCTGGTCGGCGGCGAGCCGCTGGACGGGCCGCGCCACCTCTGGTGGAACTTCGTCAGCTCCGACCCTGCCCGCATCGAGCAGGCCAAGGCGGACTGGCGCGCCGGCAGCTTCGGCCTGGTCCCGGGCGACGCGAACGAGTTCATCCCCTTGCCAAGCTGACGCGTCGGCCATACCCCCTGGCCACCCCGGGGCAGGGTCATGCGTCCTGCCTCACCGGCGAACCGTGCCGAACGACAGACCGAGGCCCCACCTATGCACCTGCGCGCGACCGCTTCCCTGCTCCTCGTGCTGGCCGCTTCGGGTTGCGGCGGCAATGCCAAGAAGCCGTCCGACGCGGACGTCGCCGTCTACCTGGCGCAGTCCGAGCCGAGCTACCTGCACGTGAGCAACGTGAAGACCAGCTTCGAGCCGGCCAGCGCGCTGGGCCGCAGCAAGCTGCCGGACGGTTCCTGGCGCATCCACGTCACCTACACGCTGCACGCCACGCAGGACCTGTACGCGCCGGACGCGGGTGCCGCGGCGCAGCGCCGCGCGTTCGACCAGGCGGTCAATGGCTTCGAGCTCTACCGCCTGCCGCGCATCCAAGCGGTGGAGCAGCTGGCGTTGCGCGCCGGCCTCATGCGCCAGGGCGACGCCACCCCGGAACCCGCGGTCGCGGTCCGCCTGAACCCCCACGCCCACCAGGACCTGCCCGCCCGCGGCACCCGGCTGGCGCAGCCGGCCCGCGCGGGCTGGAAGTTCGCCCAGCTCGACGCGCAGAGCCTGCCGGACGATGCGATCGGGGCGCCGCTGGAGGACCTCAAGCGCACCAGCGCGCACACGGTGTTCGTCATGGCGGGGTCGGACGAGGATCGGGCCTACCTGGCGCGGGAGCAACGCTTCATCGCGGCGTTGGCGAAGGCGGAACAACCGCCGGCGGCGCCACAGTAAGCAAGCGGTTCTTTTTTGAAAAAAAGAACCAAAAAACTTTTGCGCTCGCTGTCGCGGACGGCTGAAACGACACGCGTCCTCAACACGCACCCGAGGACATAAAAGTTTTTTGGTTCTTTTTTTCAAAAAAGAACTGCTTGCTTACTTTTCTCTCTGCTGCAGCCTCGCCAGCAAAAAGTCCCGAAACACCGCCACCCGCTTCGAATGCCGCAGCTCCTCCGGGTAGACGAAGTAGCAATCCACCTTCGGCCGCGCCACCTCGGGCAGCACGCGGGTCAGCCCTTCCATCTCGGCACTCATCCAGCCAGGCAGCACGCCGATCCCAACGCCGGCGCGGATCACCTGCGCCATGCTGGCCAGGTTGTTCACCTCCAGCACCGGGCGCCGCTTCTGCCCGGCGCGGCGGCCGGCGGTGGCCAGCCAGTTGATGTCGGGCACCGGCGGGTGATAGTCGCCGAACAGCACCAGCTTGTGGCGGTCGAGGTCCTCGATGGTGGCCGGGGTGCCGGCGCGCGCCAGGTATTCCGGTGCTGCACAGATGTGCCACTCGATCTCGAACAGGTGGCGTTGGATCAGGTCGGGCTGCTTGGGCGGGTGCATGCGGATGGCCACGTCCGCCTCGCGCATCGCCAGGTCCAGGTCGCCGTCGTCCAGCAACAGACTGACGGTGACGTCCTGGTGGGCTTCGAGGAAGGCGGCCAGGCGCGGCGCCAGCCAGTTGCTGCCGAAGCCCACTGTGGTGGTGATCTTCAGCTTGCCGGCCGCCTTGTCGCGGCTCTCGGTCAGCAGCGCCTCGGTCATCGCCAGCTTGGCGAACACTTCGCGCACCGTCTGGTTGAGGCTCTCGCCCTGCTCGGTCAGGATCAGGCCGCGGGCGTGGCGGTGGAACAGCGGCACC
>CAXUIR010000433.1:0-2363 GCA_964251005.1 uncultured Acetobacteraceae bacterium
GAGGTCGGCCAGGCGGCCGATCTTGCCGGTGTAGATCTAAGTGTACGCATATTCAAAAAAACAGGCCGGATCCTCGCCCACCAGCACGCTCGGTGCAGCGCCGGCGGTCACCAGCTTGGCCGCCCCCTGGGCGAGACCGCCCAGGTCGGTGGTCACCACCAGGTCGGCGCTGCTGTCGGCAATCTTGAAGACCAGCTCGCGCTGGGCATCCAGCGGGCTGAGATGCGCGAGCCTGGCACCCGCCTTCAGTGCTGCAAAGAAACACACCGTGTGCCAGGGCGTGTTGGGCAGGAACAGGGCGATGGTCTTGCCGGGCCCGTAGCCGGCGGCGAGGAAGCCCGCCGCCATCCTGTCCACCATGGCGGCGAGTTCGGCGTAGCTGATCTGCCGGTCCCTGTACTCCAGCGCCGGCTTGCCGCCACACGTCGCAGCGGACCGATCGAGCAGCTCCGGCAGCGTGCCCGCCATGACCGGCACCTGCCAGGACAGCCCGGGGGGGTAGTGTGCCTCCCACGGCCGGCGTGCGGCGTCGGCTCCGCCCGTGAACGGAGATGCGTCCAGTGTCGCAGACCCGTGCTGGTCCATCCCTCACCCCTCCGGTGTCCGGCCGTTTCCCGTGCAGTTGGGGCGGCGCGTGTCAGGGCCGCTGCGCGGCCTCGTTGTGGGACCCTAGGTTAGGGTATTTGCCTCTAAGGTCAATTCGTTTGCACGCGGTCGACGTGGGCAGCGCCCCGCATCGACCCATGCGTCGGGCAAGCTGGCTGTCACTCCTGCCTGAACGCCATCGGGTCCAGTCACCGCGCAGCAGTGGCTCGGCTGCGGGCATCCCCGTGCGCGTCCTGTTGCAAGCAGGCCGGCCTGAGGGCGGCAGGGACGGGAAAGCTGCCGGGTTCGTAGAAGTGGTCGAGAATGCCCGGCAGCACGCCTTCGGTCAGCGCCCAACGATAGGTGGCGTGGCCGCAAAACCCGGCTGCCTCCAGCATGGTGACGCTGTCGAAGCCGCGCATGCGCCCGGCGAAAAAGGCGTCCCGGACGTGCGCGGCGCTGTAGATCAGCGTGACGCGGGGCCGTGGCGCGGCGGCCTGGTGGTAGGCCGCGAAGTCGATGCCGAGCGAGCGGTCCCGTTTGTAGAGCATCGCGAGCTGCGGATATTGCTTCAGCTCGGCCCCAGGGTGGTCGTCGAGGTTGAGCGAGGTGGGTATGCTGAACCCGAGCACGCCGGACGCGCCGAGGTCGCAGCCAAACTTCAGCGCGGGCGCGCCACCGGCGGACATGCCGATGCAGGCCACCTCGCTGACACCCAGGATAGAGGTGATGTGGGCGAACCGCGTCAGGCACGCGCGGTAGTCCTCGCCCAGCCCCTCGATCCCGGCCAGCGCGAAACAGCGTTTCGGGTCGCGAACAAGGAGCAGGTGCGTGTCGTGAGCCGCGAGCAGCGGCGTGGGGACGACGAGCTGGGCGTTGTTGCCGGCGAATACGATGGTCAGCCGGTGCGCCCCGGGTTTGTGCAGCAGCGCCACCGACTTGCGACGGTCCGGCAGGTCGGAGCCGGCGGCCGCAGGTGGGGCACCGGCTGCCTGGGCCAGCACCTCCTCGCCCGCGCGGTAACGCTCCACGACGCCGAGGAAAGTGAAGGGCGACCGCTTGCGCAAGCGCGGCGCCTGCGTGCCGAGTGTTGCGAGTTGGGTGAACGTGCCGAACGAGATCATCTGCACCGCGTGCCAGTCCTGCCTGCAGAGTTCCGGCGTCTGAGACGGCGCGGCGTGCACGACGTCCGGGAGAGGCGCCTGGCGCTGGGGCAGAGACATGACGACCTCGGGCGATGGACGGTGTCAGAACGAAGACCCTACACCGCTCGATACGCTCGGATCAAGAAACGCCGCGCCACAATGGCCGCCAGGTTCCGGACAGCCACGCCGACGCACGCGCGGTCAGGCTGCGGACAGCCGGACGCATGAGAGACGGTTGCAGAGCGTGGCTTCAAGAGCTCTCGGGTGCGACACTGTCTACGGCCACGTCTTAAGGCTGCTTCTTTTGTTCGTGAAATGATGAGTCCTTGCGTTGGAGTGGCCGTGCGGGACTTTATACATAAGAGGCGCACATGAATGGCGCACCATGACTGCAGATTACCGACATGTAGGACTCGTTTGGACTCGTACCAGCACGCTTTGAGGCTGACACATAGAAAGCAAGCAGTCCTTTTTGCAAAAAGGACCAAAAAACTTTTGTTCCCGTGCCTGCATCAAGGAGAGGACATTCATGCAGGCACTGAAGCTGGCAGAACCAGGCCCTGCCGTGGCGCAGCGTGGAGCAAAAGTTTTTTGCTTCTTTTTTGCAAAAAAGAAGGCCTTCCTTGCCTTGCG
>CAXUIR010000434.1:0-2358 GCA_964251005.1 uncultured Acetobacteraceae bacterium
GGCCGGTTGGTATAAGAAAGGCCTTCTTTTTCGAGAAAAAGAAGCAAAAGCTTTTGTCTCGGCTGTCGCGGACCTCTCCGCAGCGCGTACACCAAAGAACAAAAGTCTTTTGCCTCTTTTCTTCAGAAAAGAAGGCCTTTCTTCTCTGTCTTTGGCAAATCTTCAATCGCCAGATGGCACCGCACCGCATGCACCGCCCCCGCATCGAACGGCGGTGGCACCACATCGCATAAACCCTCGATCCGCCAAGGGCAGTTTGCAAAGAACACGCAAGCGCCTCCCGTCACCGGCTCGCCCACTCGTTCTGCGCGCTGCCCGCGCGCCGCCGCCACCAGCGCCGCCGTGTAAGGGTGGTGCGGCCCGGCCCGCACCGCGTCCGCCGGCCCTATCTCCACCATCTGGCCCAGGTACATCACCGCGATCCGGTCGGCGAGGTAGCGCACCACCGCCAGGTCGTGGCTGATGAACACGTAGGCCACGCCCTCGCGCCGTTGCAGCCCGGCCAGCAGGTTCAGGATCGCCGCCTGCACGGAGACGTCCAGCGCGCTGGTCGGCTCGTCGCAGATCACCACGCGCGGCTTACCGGCAAAGGCGCGCGCGATGGCCACGCGCTGCTTCAGCCCGCCGGACAGCGCGCGCGGCCGCATCGCCCACAGCGCCTCGCCCCGCCGCGCACCCCCGCCAGATGGGCGAGCGGCCGCGCCAATATCCGCCGCACCCGGTGCGCGCGGTTCAACGCCGAATCCGGGTTCTGGAAGATGATCTGCACGGCCTGCCGCTCCGCCCTTGAACGGTCAGCCAGCCGCGCACCCATCGCTCTGCCGTCCAGCAGAACCTCGCCGCCAGCATCCGGCGCGGTCAGCCCCAGCAGCATGCGCGCCAGCGTGGTCTTGCCGCTGCCCGATTCACCCACCAGCCCCAGTGTCTGGCCGGCCTGCAGGCTGAAATTCACTGCGCTGACCGCCCGCACCGGCCCGCCGGACCCCGTGTAGGTCTTGCCCAGGCCGACTGCCTGCAGCACCGGCCGGCCCGTCGCCGCGGCGCCCGCGTCTTCCGCCATCCAAGCACCCGCGTCCCTCCGTATCGCGGCTCCTGCGTCCACCGAGATGTCAGCTCCCGCGCCTTCCGGCATCGCGGCACTCTCGTCCTCCCGCAAGGCGTCCGGTGCCGCGGGGAACGGCGGCGCGAAGTGGCAGCGCGCCACGTGCCCCGCCGCCCAGGCCTCAGGCGGCGCCGTGCTCAAACAGACTGCCTCGGCGCGGTCGCAGCGCGGCGCGAACACGCAGGCCGCCAGCGGTGCACCAGGCGCCGGCAGCTGCCCGGCGATGGTCTGCAGCGCGCCGTCCTGCTTGCGGCGCAGCCCGTCCGGCAGGCAGGCCACCAGCCGCGCCGTGTAGGGATGCCGCGGCGCACGCAAAATGTCCGCCGCGGCGCCCAGCTCCACCAGGCTACCCGCGTAGAGCACGCCGATGCGGTCGCACATCCGCGCCACCATGCGCAAATTGTGGCTGATGAGCAGCACGGAGGTGCCACGCTCGCGCCGCAGCGCGTCCACCAGGTCCAGGATGCCGGCCTCCACGGTCGCGTCCAGCCCGGTGGTCGGCTCGTCCAGCACCAGCAGCTTCGGGTCTTTCGCCAGCGCCATGGCGATCACCACGCGCTGCTGCGTGCCGCCGGACAGCTGGTGCGGGTAGGCGGCCATCGCACGCGCCGGGCGGGGGATCTGCACCGTGCCCAGCATGGCCTCCGCCCGCGCGGCCGCGTCCGGCACGCCCAGCACGGCAAACGCCTCGGCCACCTGCGCGCCCACGGTCAGCGTCGGGTTCAGCGCCCGGCTGGGATCCTGGTACACCATGGACACGTCGCGCGCCCACAGCCGCCGCAAGCCGCCCGGGGACAGCGCCGCCACGTCCTTGCCGGCGATCGACACAGCACCGCCGGTGATCCGGCCACCGCGCGGCAACGCGCGCAAGGCGGCCAACGCCGCGGTAGACTTGCCGCAGCCGGACTCGCCGACCAGGCCGAAGCACTCGCCTTCGCCTACCTCGAAGGAGACGCCGCGCAGGATTAGTATGCGTCCGTAGGAGACCGATAAGTCAGATAGGTTGAGCACCGTCACGGAGTGGGCCAGGAAGAAAGTCTTCTTTTTCGAGAAAAAGAAGCAAAAAGCTTTTGCGCACGCTGTCGCGGACGGCTGAAACGACACGTCTCACCAACGCGCACCCAGGGAGACAAAAGTTTTTTGGTTCTTTTTTTCAAAAAAGAACGCTTGCTTGCTTGCTCACCTCAACACCTCCTGCAACCCCTCAGCCAGCAAATTCACCCCCACCACCAGCGACGCCGTCGCCACCGCCGCGA
>CAXUIR010000435.1:0-2344 GCA_964251005.1 uncultured Acetobacteraceae bacterium
ATCTGGATGCGGTTCGGTGATGTCAGCCTGGTGTGGGTGACGGCGGCCACTTCCGGCCGTGTGTTGTAGACAAAGATGCGTGGCCAGCGCCCACCGGCGCCGAGCTGAGATTGAGCGATAGTCCACAAAGAATCGTTCGGCTTGACGACGTAGCGAGTGCCTTGAGTCACCATAACGATGAGCCTTCTGCGACGCGGGTCGGGTTGCTGAAGACCAATACGGACGAGCCGGTTGAACGTTTCGTTGACATCACTGGTTTTGGCGGGCGTGGCGTTGGTAGCGACGGCGGCAATCTACGGGCTGTACGCGCTGGCTGAGGTGGGGGTGCGACAGGGAGCTGTGTCTCGGCGTGATTTCGTGATGCTGCCCGGTCTGGGAGTGGTGGTCACGGTCGTCGGGCTCGGTTTGGAGTGGCTGGATGCACACCGTCCGGCGTTGGTGGGCGGCGCAGGATTTGCGGCATTCCTGGGGTTGAATTTGGGGCGGCTCGTTTGGCGGGCGAGCCGGAGCTAGTCGACTTACACCACACCCCAAAGAACAAAGTTTTTCGGTTCCTTTTTGAAATTGCTCGCCCTGCTTTCCGGTCATTGTTCCGGGTAGCGGCCTAGAGCGCCGTATCTGCTGGTCCGTCCGTCTGGTGCGTTTGATCCGACAGCTTGCCGGCCGGATGCGCCATGTTTGCCGGCCCGCCCGTCCGTGGCGTCTGGGCGGCCAACCGCGCCAACTTACCAGGGCAGTTTCTGGCCCTGGTAGTCGAGGTAGGCGATGCCCGGCTTGCCGGCACGGCCGGCGACCACGTCGAGCATGCCGGCGACGCTGGTGGGGACGTCGAGCGGCGCGTTGTCGCCGCCCATGTCGGTGCGCACCCAGCCGGGGTGCAGCAGCAGCACCGGGCGGGATTTTTGCCGCAAGGCGTAGCAGCTGGCCAGCATGTTGAGCGCGGCCTTGCTGGCGCGATACATCTCCATGCCGCCGCCGGCGTTGCTGGCGATGCTGCCCATCAGCGAGGTCATGAACACCACGGTGGCGTTCGGCGCCAGGTGGTCCTGCAGGGACTCGGCGAGGGCCACCGGCGCGGTGGCGTTGGTGACGAACATGCGGGCTACCTCCTCGTGCGCCACCTCGCGCACCCCGTTGGCGTGGTGCGAGCCGACGCCGGCGACGACGAACAGCACGTCCAGCTTGTGGCCGCCCAGGCGGCCGGCCAGCGCGGTGACGGAGGCGGGGTCGGCTACGTCGAGTTGCTCGACGGTCACGCGGCCGGCGTGGCCGGCGCGCAGCGTCTCGAGTTGGGGTGCCTTGACGGGCGAGCGGGCGGTGGCGATCACCTGCCAGCCCTGCCCCGCGTAGGCCTCGGCCAAGCCGAGGCCCAGGCCGCGGTTGGCGCCTGCGAGAAGGATGGTCCCGGGCTGGGCGTGTGTCGGCATAGGTGGTCTCCTGCGAGTCCGGCGCTCTGGCGGGCGCCGGGTCGGGAGCTGTTGCACAGCGTTACCCTATGTCAAACCACGAGAGCGCGCGGTGGTCTAAATGGGAGGCGCCGCACTCAAGCGGTGCCAGGATGAGGACGCCGCCCATGCGCTTTTCCCACGTTCTTCTGACCACCGCGCTGATCTCCTGCAGCGGCGCGGCCTTTGCACAATCCGGCTGGCACCACAGCGGCGGAATGGGCATGGAGCTGCTGCACGGCATCAGCCTGTCCGACGCGCAGGAAGCGCAGGTGAAGAGCATCATGGAGACCGCGCGTACGCAGTCCAAGGCGATCATGCTACACCTCGGCGGAGCAGTCCGCGCGCACCCAGCTCGATGCGATTCGGGTGAACACCGAGGTGGCGATCCGCAACGTGCTGACGCCCACCCAGCTGGCCGAGGCATCGGCGAAGTTCCAGCAGCTGTCCACGCTGCGCGACCAGGAGCACCAGGTGTTGCAGTCCTCGGCAACCACCGAACACTGAAGAGCGAGGGTTGCGCCGCAGCGGACGTCTCCCCACGGCGCACCCCCAGAGCAAAAGTTTTTTGGTTCTTTTTTTCAAAAAAGAACCGCTTGCTTTCCTTTGTTGTGTGAACGGGATTTTCATCTTTCCGGACCAAGGTCGCACCGCCTGAACCCTCCGGAGATCACGATGAGCGTATCGAGCCTGGCCGCGACCAGCGCCGCCTTTCGCATTCCGCAGCCGCGGGCGAGTGCGCAGGGCAGCCCGACGCAGCAGTCCGGTGGTACGCAGGGCGCGTCGCGCGGGCACCACCATCACGGCGCCGGCAAGGGAGCCAGTCTGCTGACGGCGGACAGCAGCCAGGCGGGGAGCGCGTTGCCGAACGGGTCGTTGCTGGACGTACTGGTTTGATC
>CAXUIR010000436.1:0-1626 GCA_964251005.1 uncultured Acetobacteraceae bacterium
AGCCGAAGCAAAAGTTTTTTGCTGCTTTTTTTCAAAAAAGCAGGCCTTGCTTGCTCTTCGAGCCGCGCCTACGCCTGCAAGAACAGCGCCGTGCCGCACGCCCGACGCACCGTCCCGACGATCGCCGCCAGCGTGAACCCGCCGTCCCGCACGCGTCGCAGCACCGCCTCCGCGTGCGCCTCGGCCACTGCGACCAGCAGCCCGCCGCTGGTCTGCGGATCACACATCAGCCCGCGCTGCCAACCCGGCAGCAGCTCCGCACCGTCCACCTCCGCGCCGTAGCTGGCCCAGTTGCGCGACGCCGCTCCGGTGGCCACGCCGGCGCGGGCCAGCGCCGCGGCACCGGGCAGCACCGGCACCGCGCCGGCCTGCAGCACGCCGGATACCCCTGAGCCGCGGCACATCTCCAGCGCGTGGCCCAGCAGGCCGAAACCTGTCACGTCGGTGGCCGCGTGCACGCCGTCCATCCCGGCCAGCTCGGCGCCCACCGCGTTCAGCTGGGTGGCCGATGCGATCATCGCCGCGTAGCCGGCCGCATCCAGCTCGTGGCGCTTCAGCGCCGCGCTGAAGACGCCGATGCCCAGGCCCTTGGTCAGGATCAGCACGTCGCCGACGCACGCTCCGCTGTTGCGCAGCATGCGCTCCGGGTGGACCAAGCCCAGCGCCACCAGCCCGTAGAGCGGCTCCGGACTGTCGATCGAGTGTCCGCCGGCCACCGGTATGCCGGCTTGCGCGCACACTGCCGCCCCGCCGGCCAAGATGCGACTCACCGTCTCCGCCGAGAGCTTGCCCAACGGCATGCCGAGCAGCGCCAGCGCCATGATCGGCGTCGCCCCCATGGCGTAGACGTCCGACAGCGCGTTGGTCGCGGCGATGCGGCCGAAATCGTGCGGGTCGTCCACCACGGGGGTGAAGAAATCCGTCGTCGCCACCAGCGCCTGGGTGTCGGACAGGCGATACACCGCCGCGTCGTCGCCGGTCTCGGTGCCGACCAGAAGGTTGGCGAACGGGCCGGCCTGCGGCGTGCGGGCGAGCAGGTCGGCCAGCACGGCGGGGGACAGCTTGCAGCCGCAGCCGCCGCCATGGGCCAGGGTGGTCAGCCTGGGTTCGGTTTGGGGCACGCGCACAATCCTGAAGTGAGGCAAGGAAGCGGTTCTTTTTTGAAAAAAAGAACCAAAAAACTTTTGTCTCTGGTGGGTGTACCAGGACGACAGGTGTCGTCTCAGCTTTCCGCGACAGCCGTGACAAAAGCTTTTTGCTTCTTTTTCTCGAAAAAGAAGACACTTGCTTCTGCGCGATCGCTCAAGGACGAACAAACCTATGGCAGACGGAGCGCACGGGCCAATCACGGATGCGCAAATGCTGCTGCGGCGTCTCCCCTCGGTGCAGTCGCTGCTGCAGCACCCCTCGGCCGCGGATGCCCTGTCTAGCCTGGGCCACGCCACGCTGACCCGCGCCCTCCGCGACGAGCTGGCGCAGCTGCGCGCGGCGGTCCTGGCCGGGCGTGCCGACCACCTGCCGGACGCCGTCCGCATCGTCGCCGCGGCCGCTGCCGCGTGCAGCCAGCCGGCGGCACTCCGCCGGGTGATCAACGCCACCGGCATCGTCGTCCACACCAACCTCGGC
>CAXUIR010000436.1:1636-2041 GCA_964251005.1 uncultured Acetobacteraceae bacterium
GCTGCGGGGCCGGCTGACCGGCGCCGAGGCGGCACTCGCCGTCAACAACAACGCCGCCGCCATGCTGCTGGCCCTCTCCGCCCTGGCCGGCCCGGGCACCGAGGTGGTGGTCTCCCGCGGCGAGCTGGTTGAAATTGGCGGCGGCTTCCGCATCCCCGACATCATCACCCAGGGCGGCGCCCGGCTGGTGGAAGTGGGCACCACCAACCGCACCCGCCTGGCCGACTACGCGGCCGCCATCACACCGCAGACGCGCCTGCTGCTGAAAGTGCACCAGAGCAACTTCCGCATGGTGGGCTTCACCGCCGAGGCCAGCCTGGCCGAGCTGGCCGGCCTGGCCCGCACGCGCGGGCTGAAGCTGCTGGACGACCTCGGCAGCGGCACGCTGGCCCGTCTTCCGGGCAG
>CAXUIR010000436.1:2051-2332 GCA_964251005.1 uncultured Acetobacteraceae bacterium
GGCAGCCTCGCCCAGCTGGAACCCACGGTGCGCGAGAGCCTTGAGGCCGGCACCGACCTGGTCGCCTTTAGCGCCGACAAGCTGCTCGGCGGACCGCAAGCCGGCCTGCTCGCCGGCCGTGCCGAGGTGGTGGACCGCCTGCGCCGCCACCCGCTGATGCGTGCCCTGCGCCTGGACAAGATGACCCTGGCCGCCCTGGAAGCGACCCTGCACCTGCACACCAACCCGCCGCGCGCCGCCGCCGACATCCCCGTGTTGCGCATGCTCGGCCAGTCCCCGGC
>CAXUIR010000437.1:0-2322 GCA_964251005.1 uncultured Acetobacteraceae bacterium
AAAGTTTTTTGGTCCTTTTTTTCAAAAAAGGACTGCTTGCTTTCTATGTGTCAGCATCAAGGCCGGCTGGTTTGATATCGTCCGATGCGGCAGGCGTGCTGACGTTCGGCTCCATTGCGGAGGGAACTGGCGCCACTCTGTGCATGACCGCAAACGGCGGTTGACCTACGAGCGCGTATCGAGGCGCCATTCGCGCACGATCCGCTGTCCCCATGGTCAGGCGTCAGCAGTATGATGTCGACGTCGCAAATGACCGGTATCGCTCGCGCCGAGTGTCGCGCCGTTTTGAGCAACGGTCGGCTAAGTGAGCGAAATGTATCTATCAACGACTTCTTCTCCGATGCCGCGTTCCAGACGCTCCTGTTACAGGCGGTGGAGATCGTTCGAGCCTTTTCGAAAAGAACCGCGTGCTTCGCCTCAGTGCACCAGCGCAGGCACCATCTCGTGCTGCCGGATCGCCGCAAAGGCCAGGTCCTGCGCACCGGCCACCGCCATCGGCGTGCCGTCCGCACCGTGGATGGCGAACGCGCGCGCGCCGTTCACCAGCACGGGCTTCACGTAGGCCAGGTGAGACACGCCGAGGCCAGCCAGCTGGTCAGCCGTCATGTGGCGGATGTCGAAAGCCTCCATCGCCGTCATCTCGCTGCCGCGCAGGCCGGTGTGTAGGTCGTCGTCGCTGTCGGTCATGATCGTTACTCCAGAACCTGCCGGAACACCCGCTCCGCTGATCGGAACACGCACCCCGGAAGGGCCGTCCCGCCGACTATACGGCCGGGACAGCTAATGAATGCGTAAGCTCGGCATGAAACTGGGTAAGCAAATTGCGCGCCGCTTGCGCCTAGTGGTCGCCCTCGCCGTCCACAATCTTCGCCGGACGCCGCTTATCCGCCCGGGCGATCTCGATGTGGCGCACCTTTGGCTCGGGCTGCGGGCGGGAGATCTCGATGTGCAGCAGGCCGCTGTCCAGCCAGGCGCTACCTACCTCGATGCCTTCCGCGAGCACGAACGCGCGCTGGAACTGCCGCGCTGCGATGCCGCGGTGCAGGAACACCCGCCCCTGGCTGTCGTCGGCCTGGCGGCCGCGGATCACCAGCTGGTTGTCCTCCTGGGTGATCTGCAGGTCGTCCATGGTGAAGCCGGCCACCGCAAGTGTAATGCGCAGCGCGTTGTTGCCGGTCTGCTCGATGTTGTAGGGCGGATAGCCGTCGGACGACGTCTTGGACGCGCGCTCGAGCATCTGTTCCAGGTGGTCGAACCCCAGGAACAGGGGCGACGTGAATAAGCGTGTGCTCACAACCCGAGCCTCCTCCAGACGAGCGAGACGTTCAGCCTGAGCCCCGGTGGGCACTCCTGCTGCACCGAGAGGTCGGCAGGGCGCGGTGGGTTTGCAAGGGCGCAGACCAGGCGCGGGTACCGGCAATCTGTGCAGGCAAGCAAGCGGTTCTTTTTTGAAAAAAAGAACCAAAAACTTTTGTTCCCTTGGGCGCGCGCTGCAGAACCATTGCGACAGCAGGGGTAAACGTTTTTTGCTGCTTTTTTCAAAAAAGCAGGCTGCTTCCTTTCCGGGCGTCTTGTGTTCGGTGCTAACCCGGATCGCTTTATCTGATCCCCAGCAGGCTGCGGACGTGCGCGGCGGCGGACGCGGCCAGGGCCACCAGGTCGTAGCCGCCTTCCAGCACGCTGACGACGTGGCCGGCGCCTGCGCCCAGCAGCTCGTCGGTGATCCAGCCGAAATCGGCCACGTCCAGCTCGAGCTGCGCCAGCGGGTCGGCAAGGTGGGCATCGAACCCGGCAGAGATGATCAGCAGGTCCGGCTTGAACGCCCGCAACGCCGGCAGGCCGTGGTCCCGCCAGGCGGCGCGGAACGCGGCGCTGCCAGCCCCGGGCGCCAGCGGCAGGTTGACGATGTTGCCGACCCCCGTCTCCGACGCCGCGCCGGTGCCGGGGTAGCACGGCATCTGGTGGCTGCTGGCGTAGAACAGGTCGGGGTCGGCCTGGAACATGTGCTGCGTGCCGTTGCCGTGGTGCACGTCGAAATCCACCACCGCCACCCGGCGCAGGCCCCAGCGCGCCCGCGCGTGGTAGGCGGCCACGGCGACGCTGTTGAACAGGCAGAACCCATCGCCTGCCTGGCCTCCGCGTGGTGCCCGGGCGGCCGCACCGCGGCGAACGCGGTGTCCGCCCGGCCCTGCATCACCGCGTCCACCGCGGCCACCGCCCCGCCGGCGGCATGCCGCGCAGCCAGCACGCTGCCGGCGCCCACGAAGGTGTCCGAGTCCAGCGCCAGGATGTCTCCCGCCGGCGGGTCCAGCGCCAGGATGG
>CAXUIR010000438.1:0-2319 GCA_964251005.1 uncultured Acetobacteraceae bacterium
ACGCCACCCGCACCGGCTGCAGCCCCCGAAGAGCAGGCACGCACGCCGTGGTTCACCCCTGCCCCGCAGCAGGGCCCGGACATGCACATGGCCTACACACACGCCGTCACGCTGGAGGTGGCCGAAGGCGCCCTGCCGGCGCACTTCACCGCTGCACGCGACCGCTGTCTTGCCCCATCCGCGCTGCACTGCCTGCTGCTGCACGCCGAGCTCGGTGCCGGGGGCAGTTACCGCCGACCGCCACAGGTGTCGGCCGCCCTGCGCGTGCGCCTGCCGCACGACCAGGTGGCCGCCTACGCCAACGCGCTGACCGCCCCGTTGCCGGGGGAGGCGCCGGGCCTGGTCCGCGTGCTGCGGCAATCCACCACGGCGGAGGACCTCGGCCGGCCGGTGGCCGACGTCGGGCAACGCGTGGCACAGCTGTCGCAGTACCTGGCCAGCTTGAAGGCGCTGGGCGGCCGGCTGACCATCAGCGTCAGCGACCTGGTCAAGATCGCCAGCGAGACGGCGCAGGCACAGACCGAGATCGAAACCGCGCAGGCACAGCAGCGCAGCTTGGCGCTGCAGGTGGACACCGAGGAGCTGGACGTCGATTTCGAGCCGCAGCCGCCGCACGCGACACCGGCCGATCCGGTCACCAGAGTGCTCGACGGCTCGCAGGAGGTGCTGCGGCAGAACGCCGCCGACGCGCTGGCCTTCGGCATCGCCGCGGTGCCGTGGATACCGGTGGGTATGGTGGCGCTGATCCTGCTCGCGATCCTGCGCCGGGTGATGGTGGGCCGGCGCGCCCGATGAGGCTGGTGCTGGCCACGCGCGTGCTCAACGAGGACGACGTGATCGAGGCGTTCGCCCGCCACCACGCACCGATGGTCGACGAGCTGCTGTTCCTCGACAACGGCAGCACCGACCGCAGCATCGAGATCCTGCGCGCGCTGCGCGACGAAGGACTGCCGGTGGCAGTGTTGCAGTCCCGCTCTGCCTCGTTTCAGGAAGCGGTGCACCTGACCGTGTTGCACCGCTACGCCGCCGAGGCGTTTGCCGCGGACTGGGTGGTGCACCTGGACGCCGACGAGTTCCTCGACACGCGCGTGGGTGCGGGCCACCTGCGCGCGCGCCTGGCCGACGCAGAGGCCCACGCGCTGCGGCTGCGGGTGATCCACTACCCGCAAATGCCGGGCGAGGATGCCGGCGAATTGGTGGTGCCGGCGCGGCTGACCAGACGCGAGGCTGCCTTGCGCGCGCACTTCAAGCTGCTGGGGCGCGGCGGGGCAGACTCGCCGCGCATGTATGTCGAGCCCGGCTGCCACAACGCGCGGCTGGACGGGGAGGTCGTCGCGCCGGAGGCCGAGGAGTCGTTGCGCATCGCACACTACCCACGGCGCTCGCCCTGGCAGCAGATCAGCAAGGCGGTGATCGGGCGCTTGAAGGGGCTGGCCGGCGGCCGGACGGTGCTGGAGGCGCAGCACGGCATCCATTACGAATCGATGCTTCAGGTGCTGCGCGAACGACCGGCCACCTTGTTGGCCGATCCGTATTTCCTCGCGTGCTCCGCTGGCGAGGAGCCGCTCGTCGATGATCCGATCAGGTATTTCGGCGGCGCGCTGCGCTATACGCAGCACTGCGACTGGAAGATGAAGGCGGTGCGCAACCTGGCGGTATTCGCGGAGGACCTGGCGACGCAGCACGGGCGGTTGGTGGACGACGTGGCCGGCGTGAGCAACGCGTTGCAAGGGTGGACGACGCAGCTGGTGCGGTTGATGTGAGACCGCGCCGCTAAGGCACAAGCAAGGCCTGCTTTTTCGAGAAAAAGAAGCAAAAAGCTTTTGCGCGCGCTGTCGCGGACGGCTGAGACGACCGGCCTGACTTTGCACCTTCAACGTCCGGCAGGGGAGCAAGGCCTGCTTTTTTGAAAAAAGCAGCAAACTACAGGAAACAAAGTTTTTGGCTATTTCAAAAAAGGACCGCTTGCCCGACGTCGTTCCATCCTCACGCCACCTCCTATTACCAGCAGCCTGGACGCTCCCTCATCAACGTCCAGCGAGAAAGGCAAAGCCTTCTTTTCTGAAGAAAAGAAGCAAAAGACTTTTCATCCGGCTGTCGCGGTATTTTCCTGCAACGCCCGCCCAAGGAGACAAAAGTTTTCAGTTTTTCAAAAAGAAACGCTTGCTTGCGTGTCACCGGTCAAGATCCGAGACCGTTGATATAACTCCAGCCAGCCTTGATGCTGTCACACAGAAACCAAGCAGTCCTTTTTGAAAAAAGGACAAAAAACTTTGACTCCGCTGTCGCGCGCTCTCCGGATGAGTCCGCGACAGCGGA
>CAXUIR010000439.1:0-848 GCA_964251005.1 uncultured Acetobacteraceae bacterium
TTTGGCTCCTGACGCGTAGGAAGGAAGCAAGGCCTTCTTTTCTGAAGAAAAGAAGGCCTTTCTTCCTTAGAGTGTCAAATGAGAGCTGTCTTACTTCTATTGCTAGCCCTGCAGGGATCAGCCCTCGCCGCTGCCCCCCTCCGCTGCGGCGTGGTCACCGAACCTCTCGACTGGAACAAGACCGACCTGCACGGCAGCCTCGCACCGCTCGAGGTTGAGATATGCCGTGCGATCGCGGTCGCACGTGACGGCTCGGCCGCGCACGTCGAGATCAGGCAGTACTCCACCGAGGACGAAGGCGTGGCCGCGGTGCATGCGGGGCAGCTGGACGTGGCCGCCGGCATCACGCCGGATTTCACGCGCAGCCAGTCGCAATCGGTGCGCACCAGCCTGCCGATCTTCCAAGACGCACAAGGCTTCATGGTGCACCGAACGGAAGGCGTGCACGGCGTGGCCGACATCGCCCGCCGCAAGCTCTGCTACATCGAGGACACCGACAACGATGCGGTCGTGCTGTCCTACCTCGCCGCGCGCGGCGTCCGGCCGGTGCCGTTCGGCTTCCAGGAGGAAGGCGAGATGGATGCCGCCATCATGGACCGGCATTGCCAGGTGGTGAGCGCCTATCTCTCGAAACTTGCGGAAGCGCGCGCCACGTTTCACGACCATAAGGACTACGTGTTCCTGCCGGACCTGCTGTCGGTGGCGCCGGTGGGCGTGGCGAGCGACGCTGGCAACCTGCGGCTGGCCGGCATCGTCGACGCGACGATCAGCGTGCTGCTGGAAGCCGAATTCCTAGGCGTGACGCGCGCGAGCGCGCCGACGCGCGCGCACCGCGAAGACCCGCGGAT
>CAXUIR010000439.1:858-2313 GCA_964251005.1 uncultured Acetobacteraceae bacterium
CCACCACCCACCCCCGGCGTCGCAACCCCCCTACTGGCTCGCACCTCGCTCCGGGGGGGGCGCGCGCCCGCCCGCACGACTGGACACGGCGGGTTCTGGAGGCGGTGGGCAACTACGGCGAGGTCTACGACAGAACGGTAGGGCCCGGGACGGAGTTGGACCTGCCGCGCGGGTTGAACGCGCTGTGGGACAGGGGTGGCGTGCTGGCGCCTTTGCCGCTGCACTGAGAGGCAGAAAGCAAAGCGCGAGCTTCTCGAGTCACAGAGGCAGAAGCGTTTGTTCCAGCCGCGAGCGGGACGGTAGGCCAGCGCCCTGGTGGCGACCCCGGCTGGACTTGAACCAGCGACATCTCGCTTAGAAGGCGAGTGCTCTATCCAGCTGAGCTACGGGGCCGTGTCCGGTTGTCCCAAAACGCCACACCGCGTGGAATTCTGCAACCGCACCATGCATCACCAGGTCAGATCACCGCCGAACCACTGCCGTGTGAGACGGCCCGGTGTACGTTTCAAGCACCGTCCCGTGCCAACAAGGATGATCTGTCGAGCACCGGAGCAGCGTGGCCTCCCGTCGCCAAAACCGCCGGAGCATCGGGCGAACAGCATCCCGCTTGACGGAACCGCTTCACAGGCTGTCAGGAAGGCTTTCGGACGAACACTTCTACCAGTGAGCCGACCGTGTTGACTCCGGTCGGCCAATAAGAAAGCAAGGCCTTCTTTTCTGAAGAAAAAAAGCAAAAGACTGTTGGTCCTGCTGTCGTGACGTTCTGCCACGCGCATCCCAGGGAACAAAGTTCTTTGTCCCACTACAAAACCCGCTTGTCTCAGCGCAACAAGTCAACACTCCGCATCCCTGGTGCAGACGCACGAGCGTGCGATCTACGCACCAGCATCCTTAGTGTGTCCAATTCTCCAGCCGCCCGTATTTGAAGTTGTCGGCGTAGACCTTCGGCGTGTGCACCCGGATCGGCGGCAGCTCCACGTCGTAGGCCAACCCTACCTTCTCGGCGTAGGCCACCGCCTCCTCCTTGGTGTCGAACTGCAGGTGCACCTGCGCCTGGGTGTCGCCGCTGCCGAACCATCCCATCAGCGGGTCGTGCTGCATCTGGTCCGCCGGCGCGAACTCGAGCGCCCACTGGTTGGTGTAGGCGGTGCCGGACTGCATGGACGTCTTAGGCTGCTGAAAGATGCGCGCGCGCATGGTCACTCCAAAATGGTCGGGGCGAGAGGATTCGAACCTCCGGCCCCCTGCTCCCAAAGCAGGTGCTCTACCAGGCTGAGCTACGCCCCGGACCTGGTCCTGCTCGTAGCAGCATAGTTGGGCCTGGCGCAAAGCAAGCAAAGGCAAGCGGTTCTTTTTTGAAAAAAGAACCAAAAACTTTTGCTTCCGATGTCGCGCGCTCACCGGAGAAAACCGCGACAGCGGAAGCAAAAGCTTTTTGCTTCTTTTTCTCGAAAA
>CAXUIR010000440.1:0-2286 GCA_964251005.1 uncultured Acetobacteraceae bacterium
CGTCGGCTGGCAGGGTGACGGCCCGCCGCCGCTGGTGCTGATGGCGCGCGAGGCACGCGGCCAGCCGGCGCTGGCACCTGGGCAGCGCGGGCTGGCGCGGCTCAAGCCGATCGGCAACGGCAAGTATGAGGGCCGCACCATCAAGCGGTTGTCCGAGTCGCCGGCCCGCGTGCTCGGCGTCTTCCGCGCGCCGGACCGCCTGGTGCCGACCGACCGCCGTGCCAAGGCGGAGTGGCGGATCCCGCCGGGCGAGACCGCCGGCGCCGAGGACGGCGAGATCGTGCTGGCCGAACCCCTGCCCGGCACCGGCTACGGCATGAAACCGGCGCAGATCGTCGAGCGGCTGGGCAACGTCGGCGACGCGCGCTCGGTCAGCCTGATCTGCATCCACACGCACGACATCCCCACCGTGTTCTCGCCGGAAGCGCTGGCTGAGGCCAAGCGGGCGCGCGCCACGCCGCTCGGGCGCCGCACCGATTTGCGGGAGACCCCGCTGATCACCATCGACGGCGAGGACGCGCGCGACTTCGACGACGCGGTGTACGCCGAGCCGGACGCGCAGACCGGCGGCTTCCGCCTGGTGGTCGCCATCGCCGACGTGGCGCACTACGTCCGCCCGGCCTCCGCACTGGATCGCGATGCCAGACTGCGTGGCAACAGCTGCTATTTTCCCGACCGCGTGGTGCCGATGCTGCCCGAGCAGCTCTCCAACGGCTGGTGCAGCCTGCGGCCGAACGAGGACCGCGGCTGCCTATTCGTCGAGATGCACGTCGACGCAGACGGCCGGAAAACACGGCAAACTTTCGGCCGCGGGCTGATGCGCTCGGCAGCGCGGCTGACCTACACGCAGGTGCAGGACGCGTTCGACTCCGGCGACGCGCTCGGCCTGGACCCAGGCCTGTTGCCGACGCTGTACGCCGCTTTCCGCGCGTTGCTGGCCGCACGCCAGCGCCGCGGCACGCTGGAGCTCGACCTGCCGGAACGCCGTGTGGCGCTCGACGAGGCCGGCCACGTTGCCTCCATCGCTCCGCGGCCGCGCCTGGACAGTCACCGGCTGATCGAAGAGTTCATGGTGCTGGCCAACGTGGCCGCTGCCGAGGAGCTCGAGCGACTACACCGCCCCTGCATGTACCGGGTGCACGCGCCGCCGTCCGAGGAGAAGCTGGCGGCGCTGCGGCAATTTCTCGGCACGCTCGACATCAGCCTCGCACCGGGTGGCAACATCCACCCGCGCGACCTGGACCGGGTGCTGAAGAAGGTGGCTGGCACCGAGCACGCGGCGATGGTCAACGAGGTGATGCTGCGCAGCCAAAGCCAGGCCGCCTACGCGCCCGACAACATCGGCCATTTCGGATTGAGCCTGCCGCGCTATGCGCACTTTACCAGCCCGATTCGCCGCTACGCCGACCTGCTGGTGCACCGTGCGCTGGTCGCCGGCCTCAAGCTCGGCCTGGGTGCGCTGTCCGAGCAGGAGGCGGCGGGTTTTGCCGACGCCGGAGAGCACGTCTCGGCCACCGAACGGCGCGCGGCGCTGGCAGAGCGTGAAGCAATAGACCGTTACCTTGCTGCATATATGTCTGACAAAGTGGGCGCATCGTTCGCAGCGCGCATATCCGGCGTTACACGTTTCGGGCTATTCGTGACGGTGCACGGCAACGGTGCGACGGGCCTGCTCCCGATGTCATCTTTGCCCGACGACTACTGGACGCATGACGAGGCTACCCAATCCCTGACAGGCCGGACGACCCGCTTGAGCTTCCGTCTGACGCAGGACGTGACCGTTCGCCTGTCGGAGGCGAGTCCGGTGACGGGCGGGCTTATCTTTGGCCTGGACAGCAGCCCTGCGCGCGCCGGCACGCAGCGCAGACGGCGCTTTTAGAAGAAGGCAAAGGCCTTCTTCGAGAAAAAGAAGCAAAAAGCTTTTACTACGGCTGTCGCGGACGGCTGAAACACCACGCCTCAACCCGGCGCACCCAACGGAGACGAAAGTTTTTTGGTTCTTTTTTTCAAAAAAGAACCGCTTGCCTTGCTTCGCCCCATGCGCGGCTCCTGTGCGTCTTGCTGGCGCTACTCGCAACCGGCCGCGCTTTGGCCACCGCCGGCGCCGGGTTCGACGCGCAACTGGCCGGCCGGGTGTTCGCTGCCGCGCTGGCGTTCGCAGCGCCGCGCACGCTGGACCCGGTTACCTGCCAGCAGCTGACGTTGTGGGGCCTGCACGGCATTACCGCGTTGGACCCGGCGCTCACCGCCGACCTGCACGACGGCCGGCTGCAGCTCACCGCCGCC
>CAXUIR010000441.1:0-2279 GCA_964251005.1 uncultured Acetobacteraceae bacterium
AGTTTTTTGGTTCTTTTTTTCAAAAAAGAACTGCTTGCTTTCTATGTGTCAGCCTCGAGGCCTGTTGGTGTAAGCTCCAGATGTAGGCCGCCACTGAACCAGATACCCTGGTTAGGGTTACGACGTTCGAGACAACGACAGGCCTGCTGCTGATATAATCAGCAAGACTTCTGTCCTGCTGTCGCATAGACATCCACATCGCGCCCCAACGAGACAAAAGTTTTTGGTTCTTTTTTCAAAAAAGAACCGCTTGCTTGCTTTCTTAACCGACGACCCGCCCGCCCCGCCAAAGCCTCCACCACATCGGCGCTGCCAACACGAGCGCGCAGGTGTTCCACGTCACCGACTGCCCGTTCAGCGCCCCCTCTTGCACCGCGCTGGCCACAGCACCCACGGTAAGCGTGACCGCCAGCAGCGCCTCCTCCCGCCGTCCGGTGCCGCTCGGCAAGTCGTGCTGTGCCGCGCGCGCCGCGATCACCACCAGCGGCACCGCGTAGCTGGAGACGGGGAACTCGCGGTAGCGCGGGTCGAACACCAGCAGGATCTGGTCCACGCAGGCGGCCCAGACGAACAGGAAGGCCAGATCCTCGAACAGCCCGGCCCAGGCGGCGTGACGCAGGCGCAGCAGCAGCAGCACGCGCCGTGTCGCGTCCGCGCCGGTGCGCCAGTTGGCCGACGTGACCGCGCCGGCAAAGCGCAGCATCATCATCCCCGCCAGCAGCGCCTGGCCGCCCAGGTTGGCCACCGCGGCCAGCCGCACGTGCACGTCGTAGAGCACCGGCGCCGCGCCCGCCTGTGCAAAGCCCAGGGCGCCGCCCAGCGTCATGCCCAGCAGCACGATCTGCACCGGCGTCGCCGTACTCTGATCGCGCACCCGTCCCACCAAGCCGATGGCCGTCAGCAGCAGCCCGGCCAGGATGGAGACCGCCGCGTGCCGCGCCCAGAGCGGGTCCTCGCGCAGCGGACCGCTGGGCGGGATCTTCACTGCGCGCCCCGCGGTTATCAGGCCCCAGTTGGCGCCCATCGTCCCCTCGTTGGCGTATTTCCAGAACTGGTCGAAGGCTTCGATGAAGTTGTAGTCGAAGTGCTTTTCCTGGGCCAAGGCGATGAAGTCGCGCAGAAAACGCGCCTGGTTGATGCGGCTCGGCACCGCGTCGCGCCGCTGGCGGCCGCGGCTGGGCCAGCCAGTCTCACCGATGACGACCTGCTTGCCCGGGAACAGCGAGACGAAATGCTGATACACCGCGCCCTCGGCCGCCACCGCGTGGGCGATCCCGGTCGGCACGTTCTCCCAGTACGGCAGCAGGTGGATGAACACCAAGTCCACGTGCGGGGCCACCTGCGGGAACTGGTCCCAGAAGTCGGAGACGTCCGCGTAGGCGACAGGCTGGTGCACGGCCGTGCGGACGTGGTCGATGTCGGCGATCAGCTCGCCCACCGGCAGGTCGCGGCGCAGCAGCACCTCGTTGCCGACGACCACGCGCTCGATCGTGTCAGGATAGCGGTGCGCCATCTCGATCGCGTGCGCCATTTCCAGCTGGTTCTTCGCCCGGTCGCCGCCCAGCCAGATGCCCTGCCAGACCTTCACGCCGTGCGTCTGCGCGATGGCCGGGATGTCGTACGGGCCTTCGATGGCGGCGTAGGTGCGCACGGCGCGGGTGATCGGCGCGAGCAGGGCTATGTCCTGATCCACCTCGGCCTCGGTGGGGAAACGGTCGGTCAACGGCGACTCGCCGGGGCGGTAGCCCTCGTAAGACAGGCTGTTGAACTTTGTCACCGCCACGCCCTGATCAGGGTTCTGCAGGCGGTTCGGCCACCACCAGGCGAGCACGACCAGCACGGACAACAGCAGGAGCGCGGGCAAGGTGCGGGACATGCAGCCCGGGTTAGCCGAAGCGCTCCTGTCCTGAAAGGCAGGACGATGACGCAGGATGGGCTCAGCGACGCCGAGGTCACCGAGATACTCACCCAGACACGGCGCGTGGCCGTGGTGGGCGCCAGCGACAGACCCGACCGCCCGTCATACGGCGTGGTGGCGGCGCTGCTCGCCCACGGCTACGAGGTGACGCCGGTGAACCCGGTGCTCGCCGGCCAGCAGCTTCACGGCCGCACCGTGGTCGCCGCACTGGACCTGGCCGGAGAGCTCGACATGGTGGACGTCTTCCGCGCGTCCGACGCCGCCGGCGCGGTGGTGGACGAGGCGATCCGCCTGGGTGCGCGGACCGTCTGGCTGCAGCTTGGGGTGATCGACCCCGCGGCCGTCGCGCGGGCGCGTG
Organism: uncultured Acetobacteraceae bacterium; assembly: GCA_964251005.1. Classification (GTDB taxonomy): domain Bacteria; phylum Pseudomonadota; class Alphaproteobacteria; order Acetobacterales; family Acetobacteraceae; genus BOG-908. The sequence continues at coordinate 2,277 of CAXUIR010000441.1, forward strand.
CGG
>CAXUIR010000442.1:0-2243 GCA_964251005.1 uncultured Acetobacteraceae bacterium
CGTAGAGCTGCGCGGTCGGGTCGCCCGGCTGCGTGCCCGGGGTGAACTCTCGCGCCACCTGCGCCTCTGCGTAGCCTTCCCGGTTGCCCGCCGGCCCGATCAGGTCCAGGTGCACCGCCAAGTGCCCGTCCAGCGCGCCGCTCTCCGAGCGCACGATGCTCGCCTGGTCCACGACGAAATCCGCGTGCCCGCTGGTCCCCGCCGCAAACAGCCTGTCGCGCGCCATCTGCTGCAGCGCCGCTGCCGGCGCTACCGGCGAGCTCGCCGACACGTCCTGCGGGCTCACCGGCAGGCTGCGGTTCTCCACCTGCACGTCGCCCACGTTCAACCGCAGCTTCGGCAAATACTCGTAATGCAAAGGCTGAAACGCCTGCGTCACCGCCGGCGCATCATCCCCACAGCTCGCGAGCAGCATCACCGCGCCAAGCAGCAAAAGTTTTTTGCTTCTTCTTTTCAAAAAAGAAGGCCTTTCTTGCCTAAATCTCACGCCTGACTACGAACGTCCCGCCGCGCAAACCGGAAATCATACTTACAGAACTCGCACGTCATGACGATGTCGCCGTCCACCGCCATCTCGTCCAGGTCGCCATCCGGAAAGCTCTCCAATATCCCGGACAACTTGGCGCGCGCGCACCGGCACCCGTAGGCCAGCGCCCGCGGCCTGTCCACCGCGACCCCCTCCGCCCCGAACAGCCGCCAGATCAGCCGGTCCGGCAGCAGCGAGTCGTCCAGCAGCTCGGCGTCCGTGATGGTGGCCGCCAGGGTGGTCGCCGTCCGCCACGCCTCGTCCTGCGCCGCCTGGTCCAGCTCCGGGTCGATGCCGCCCTCGCCGGCCACCCGCTCCAATATCAGCGCCGCCGCCCGCCAGCCCTCTTCCGTTTGGCCGGCAGCCAAGTGCACGTCGTATTGCAGCTGCTCGCTGGTGCGGAAGTAGTGCAGCGCCATCGCCGACAGCGTGTCGCCCTCGATCGACACGATCCCCTGGTAGCGGTCCATCTCGCCGCCCTGGTCCACGGTGAACGCCAGGTACCCCTGCCCAAGCAGCTCCAACGCGGTCGGCTCCGGCGAGGCCGCCAGCAGCTCGGCAAACCGCGCCTCGTCGGTCCGCGCATACCCGCGCAACGCGCCCTCCTGCGTGCAGTCGGCCAGCAGCATGGACACCGGCCCGTCCCCCTTCGCCTGCAGCGAAAAACTGCCGCGATACTTCAGCGCGCTGGACAGGCCGGCCGACAGCGCCAGCGCCTCGCCGGCCAGCCTGGTCACCGCCGGCGGGTTCTGATGCCGCCCGAGCAGCGCGTGCGCCAGCGGGCCCAGCCGGACCAGCCGCCCGCGCACCGGCCGGCTGGGCAAATGGAACGGGGTGATGCCGCGGGGAACGACGATGTCGGGCACGTCGGGGCGGTTGGTGTCGAGAAAGGCCGGGGTCGCACTCATCGCCGCAAGATAGGGGCGTGGGGGCTGGTTAGGAAGCAGGCCCGCCGCTTGGGTAGAGTTTGCGCCCGTCTGCGAAGACAGGAAGCAAGGCCTTCTTTTTCGAGAAGAAGCAAAAAGCTTTTGCTCCGGCTGTCGCGGGAAGCTGAAACAACGCGTCTCAGCATACAGCCGGCCCGTGGAAGCGCGGCGCCGCTGCGAAGATCTCGGCAACCTACAGGCGCAAGGCGATCGCCACCACTTGCCTTCACCAGCGATGTCGATCCCTGCAAAGCACCCTGTCACACCGACGCGTCATTTCAGTGCATCTAAGAATACGACTGGCGACACGTCTAATACCAACCGGCCTGGAGTATGACCGTTGCGAAGCAAGCAAGGCCTTCTTTTTTGAAAAAAAGAAGCAAAAAACTTTTGTCTCCGCTGTCGCGGACTCATCCGGAGAGCGCGCGACAGCGGAGTCAAAGTTTTTTGGTCCTTTTTTTCAAAAAAGGACTGCTTGCTTTCTGTGAGTCAGCATCCAGGCCGACCGGTATAAGCGTCCATCTTTTGACTTCGGACAGAGAGACGGCGATGTTTCAGCTGAACACTGAGCACTGATCATAGAGGTCGTAGCGAGATGAACCGTGGCGTTTGCCGTCCAGGCTCGTCAGGGAGCAGAGATGAAGGTGAGCCAAAGGCAGGCAAGCCGTCGCGGTTCTACCTGGTCTCGCTCGACAACCGGAAGGCACGCGGGTCCGGGCACGAGCGCGTGGGCGAAATCCTGGAGGCCGCCCGCGAGTTGTTCCTGCAGCACGGCGTCGAGAGCGTCTCGA
>CAXUIR010000443.1:0-1937 GCA_964251005.1 uncultured Acetobacteraceae bacterium
CACCACGGCCCGCCACGTCCGCCCGGCCAATCCGGCCGCGGCCTCGGGAGATCGCCCATGACGAGACGCCTCGCCGCCCCCGCGCTGGCCTTCGCAGCGCTGCTGCTGCCGTGCTGTGCGCAGATTTTGCAGGCTGCCACCACGCCGCCGACGCACGACACGTCGAAGGTGAAGGCTGGCACCTACAGCGTGGATCCGAACCACACGCAGGTGATCTTCGACGTTCTGCATCTGGGCTTCACGCAGTACTACGGCAACTTCTCCGGCGTTTCCGGCAGCCTGTCCGTGGTGCCGAAGAACCCGGCCGGCATGGCGGTGACGATCAGCGTGCCGGTGGCGTCCGTGATGACGACGAGCGCCAAGCTGAACGACGAGCTGAAAAGTGCCGACTGGCTGGACGCGGTGCACTACCCGACGATGCTGTTCCGCTCGGAGAGGGTGACGCCGACCGGCGCGGGGACTGCGGACGTGACCGGCACGCTGACGCTGCACGGCTACGCCAAGCCGCTGACGCTGCATGCGACGTTCGTCGGCGCCGGGGTGAACCCGCTGGACCGCAAGCAGACGGTGGGCTTCCAGCTGAGCGGCACGCTGAAGCGGAGCGATTTCGGGGTGACGAAATACGTGCCGCTGGTGAGCGACGAGGTGACGCTGACGATCTCGGCGGCGTTCGAGAAGAGCTAGGCAGGGAAAGCAAGCAAGCGCTTCTTCGAGAAAAGCTTTTGTCAGCGCTGTCGCGGGCTGCTGAACGACCGGCGTGGATGCTGATTCACAGAAAGCAAGCAGTCCTTTTTTGGAAAAAAGGACCAAAAAACTTTTGACTCCGCTGTCGCGCGCTCTCCGGATGAGTCCGCGACAGCGGAGACAAAAGTTTTTTGCTTCTTTTTTTCAAAAAAGAAGGCCTTGCTTTCTTCGCCAGGGCTCAAGCCGCAAAACCGACCAGCGTAAGCATCTGTTGGCCCAGAAATCGCCTTCAGCGCTATCGCGGAGTTTCCCTCAGCGCGTAACCAGGGAAACAAAAGTTTTTTGGTTGTTTGTTCAAAAAGGAACCGCTTGCTTCCTTGCCAGACTCGCGAACCCAGCTGCCCCCTGTTCCTGCGCCACCTCGACCGCCGTCTGCAACGCCGCCCGAGCCGCCTCCCCGTCCAGCATCCGTGCCCGGCGCCGGTGCAGCGTCGAGAGGTAGTAGCGTTCACCGGACGCGCAGGCTTCGGCGATGGCGGCGTCGATGGTGGCCAGCGCCGTGGCGCGGTCGCCCACCAGCATGTGCAGCCAGGCGATCTCGCCCAGGCAGAAGCTGCGGAAGTTGCAGGCGCCGACCCGGTCGAGTTCGGCCACGTGGTCCAGCGCGGCGGCCAGGCCGTGCCGGGCGTCGCCCAAATTTGCCAGTGCCACGCTGCGGTGCAGGCCGGCAAAGGCGCCCCACAGGCGGTAGTGGTGCGTCTCGCACAGCGCCAGCGCCGTCTCGGCGAAGGCCAGGGCGCGCGGGTAGTTCTCCAGGCTGAGCTCGTGCGAGGCGCGGAAGCACAGGCCGTAGACCGGGTCGAAGCTGCGCTCGAGGCCGGCCATGTGCGCCTCCAGCGCCTGGTCGGCGGCCGTGGCAGCGGCCTCCTCGCCCTGTGCGTGCAGCACGTAGACCAGGGCGGAGAGGCTGCCGACCAGCGGGTCTTGCGGGCTGGGAAAGCGCAAGCGTGCGCCGTTATGCGCGTGGTAGAGGGCTACGGCGCGGTCGAGGTGCAGGCGCGCGGTGGCCAGCTCGCCGCGGCTGAACATGATGTAGCCGAAAGCGTAGTCCGCCTCGATGGCGTGTTCCGGCTCGCCGGTCTGGGCGGCGATGGCCTGGCAGCGGCGGGCCATGTCCTCGGCTGCGTCCAGCTGGGAGCTGACGATGAAGAAGCTGCAGATACCGCGCAGCACGGCGAACAGGGCGGCGACGA
>CAXUIR010000443.1:1947-2230 GCA_964251005.1 uncultured Acetobacteraceae bacterium
GGCGCGGGCCTCGGCCAGCACCCGGCCCAGTTCCGGCGCGGAGTAGCCGCGCGAGGCGGCAAGGCTGACGGCCAGGCCCAGCAGCAGCTGCAGCTCTAGCCCGGCGAGCGGGCCGGGATCGGGCAGGCTACGCAGCAGGCCCAGCGCCGCCTGAAAGTGCGCCACCGCTTCGACGTGGGCGGCCGAGGCGGCGGCACGTTCGCCGGCGCTGGCCCAGAGCGGGATGGCTTCGGCCGCGGCGCCGCTGGCGGCCAGGTGGTAGGCGAGCAGCGCCGGTTCCACC
>CAXUIR010000444.1:0-2224 GCA_964251005.1 uncultured Acetobacteraceae bacterium
CATGGCCATCGACCTCGGCACAGCCAACACCCTGGTCTACGTCAAGGGCCGCGGCATCGTGCTCGCCGAGCCCAGCGTCGTGGCAATCGCCGACGTGCGCGGCAAGAAGCAGGTCCTCGCCGTCGGCGAAGAGGCCAAAATGATGCTGGGCCGCACCCCCGGCAACATCCAGGCGATCCGCCCCATGCGCGACGGCGTCATCGCCGACTTCGAGGTGGCCGAGGAGATGATCAAGCACTTCATCCGCAAGGTGCATAACCGCCGCAGCTTCGCCTCCCCCATCATCATCGTCTGCGTGCCGTCAGGCTCCACCGCCGTCGAACGCCGCGCCATCCAGGAGAGCGCCGAGTCCGCCGGCGCCCGGCGCGTGCTGCTGATTGAGGAGCCGATGGCGGCGGCGATCGGCGCCGGCCTGCCGGTCACCGAGCCGTCGGGCAGCATGATCGTCGACATCGGCGGCGGCACCACGGAAGTTGCCGTCATTTCGCTCGGCGGCATCGTCTACTCGCGCAGCGTGCGCGTCGGTGGCGACAAGATGGACGAAGCCATCATCAGCTACATACGCCGCAATCACAATCTGCTGATCGGCGAGAGCTCCGCCGAGCGGATCAAGATCGGCCTGGGCGCCGCCCGCCCGGCGGAAAACGGCGACGAAGGCCCCTGGCTGGAAGTGCGCGGGCGCGACATGATCAACGGCGTGCCGCGCGAGGTGCTGGTCAGCCAGGCGCAGATATCGGAAAGCCTGGCAGAGCCGGTGTTCCAAATTGTCGAGGCGGTGAAGGTGGCTTTGGAGAACACGCCACCGGAACTGGCCGCCGACATCGTCGATAAGGGCATCGTGCTGACTGGCGGCGGCGCGTTGCTGAACCGACTGGACCAGGTGCTGCGCGAGGCAACCGGACTGCCGGTGCTGGTGGCCGAGGACGCGCTGTCCTGCGTGGTGCTGGGGACAGGGCGGGCGCTGGAGGAGCTGAAGCGCCTGCGGAACGTGTTGACCACGATGTATTGAAGTCTGAGCATCGTGGTCGGGGGATTGCGATGGCAGCCTGCGGGGAAGCAAGAAAGCAGTTCTTTTTTGAAAAAAAGAACCAAAAAACTTTTGTCTCCTTTGGATCTCGCGAGCTGAGACAGGGTGTTTCAGCCGTCCGCGACAGCGAGAGCAAAAGTTTTTTGCTTCTTTTTTTCCAAAAAAGAAGGCCTTGCTTTAGGCTTGCTCCGTGATCCGCCTCTCCATCCATGCCCGCCAGGCGCTCGCCCGGCTGACGCTCCCCATCCTGATCGTGGCCTCGCTGGCCATCATGCTGCTCGGCCGCGCCACGCCGCTGGTTCCTGAGCGTGCGCGCATCTCCCTATCGGACGCTCTGGCGCCGCTCTACGCGGTGGTGGACGTGCCGTGGCACTCGGTGCGTGCCGGCGCCAGGACCATACGCGAGACCTTCCTGCTACGTTCGGAAAACGAACGGCTGCGCGTCGAGAACGAGCGCCTGCGCCACTGGTACGACGTGGCGATGGCGTTGGATGCCGAGAACGCCACGCTGAAGGACAACCTGCACTGGTTGCCGGACCCCAAGCTCAGCTACGTCACCGCCCGCGTCGTGGCAGATGCCGGCGGCGTCTACGCGCGCTCGGTGCTGCTCTCCGTAGGTCCGCACAACGACATCCGCCACGGCGAGATCGCGCTGGACGCCAACGGCCTGGTCGGCCGCGTTACCGAGGTGGGCCAGCGCAGCGCCCGCGTGCTGCTGATCACCGACATGAACAGCCGCATTCCGGTGCTGCTGGAACGCAGCCGCGCCCGCGCCATCCTGGCCGGCGGCAACGCGCCCAGCCCGAAGCTGCTTTACGTGCAGGACGGCGTGCACCCGGAAGAGGGCGAACGCGTGGTTACCTCGGCCGAGGCGGGGGCGTTCCCCTCCGGCCTGCTGATCGGCACGGTGCATTACGGCGCTTCGGAGCGGCTGGAGGTGACGCCGGCGGCCGACCTCAACCGGCTCGAGGTGGTGCGCATCTTCGATTACGGGCTGGGCGGCGTCGTGCCGCCGGAAGCGCCGGGGCACCCGACCGCAAGGCCCTGACGCACCAGGTGCGCGCCGGCCCGTTCAGAAGCAAGCAAGGCCTTCTTTTTTGAAAAAAAGAAGCAAAAAACTTTTGCCTCCGCTGTCGCGGACCTGTCCGGAGAGCGCGCGACAGCGGAGTCAAAAGTTTTTTGGTCCTTTTTTTCAAA
>CAXUIR010000445.1:0-2207 GCA_964251005.1 uncultured Acetobacteraceae bacterium
GGCCGTTACGCGATGATGCAGTTTACTGTTCGGTAAGCTACCATTTGGTTAACGCGCTGCGGGCGTCACGCGGCAACGAAAGCAAGCAAGCGGTTCTTTTTTGAAAAAGAACCAGAAAACTTTTGCTCTCGTCGGCCCGCGTCGGTGAGGCGTGTCGTTTCAGCCTCCCGCGACCGCGCGCGCAAAAGCTTTTTGCTTCTTTTTCTCGAAAAAGAAGATGCTTGCGTCTGCCTGAAGTCGCAGCCTCCCCGCCGTCCGATATCACAACACAGAAGGCACCGTGCGATGTTGCGCCCCGGCGGGCGCTCGGCCATGTCTGAGGCTCCAACACGCCGCAGCCAAGGACCACACCCCCATGCAGCCGACACGCCGATCAATCCTCGCCGCCACCGGCGCGCTGTTCGCCGCCCGCGCCGCCTACGCCCAAGGCCCCGCCGACCCGGCCACTGCCACGCCGCCGGCCGACCCGCGCATGGCCGACCGCTTCGTCGGCGCGGCGGACGCCAAGATCGTGGCACAGGAATGGTTCTCCTTCACCTGCCCGCATTGCGCGCGCTTCCAGGCCGACGTGTTCCCAGAGATCAAGACCAAGCTGATCGACACCGGCAAGCTGCGCTTCGTCTTCCGCGAGTACCCGCGCGACCAGACCGACCTGCTGGCCGCGATGATCGCCCGCTCGCTGCCGCCCAGCCGCTACGAGGCGTTCAAGGACACCCTGTTCGCCGCCCAGCCGCGCTGGGCGTTCGACCGCAGCGTCGACCCAAAGGACGAGATCGCGAAGATGGCCGCTTTAGCCGGCATGCCGCGCGAGATGTTCGACAAGGTGGCGGCCGACGACACGCTGAAGAACGAAATCCTCGCCCAGCAGGCGCAGGCGGAAAAAGACTTTAACATCGACTCGACGCCGACCTTCATCATCAACGGAAAGGCGCACTCGGGCGAGGTCACTTACGGGACCTTTGCGCAGTGGGCCGGGGCTTAACAGCAAGCAAGAAAGCAGTTCTTTTTTGAAAAAAAGAACCAAAAAACTTTTGTCCCTTAGGTACTCGCCGGCCACGGATGCCGCGACAGCCGAGACAAAAGTCTTTTGCTTCTTTTCTTCAGAAAAGAAGGCCTTGCCTTGACTGCCCGCCTAAGCCGCCTCCGCATCGCCGGCTTCAAAAGCTTCGCCGAGCCGGTCAGCCTGGACGTCCTCCCGGGCCTGACCGGCATCGTCGGCCCGAACGGCTGCGGCAAGTCGAACGTGGTCGAAGCCCTACGCTGGGCGATGGGCGAGACCAGCGCGCGCAGCTTGCGCGGCGGCGAGATGGACGACGTGATCTTCGCCGGCACCACCGCGCGCGCCAGCCGCAACCTCGCCGAGGTCACCATCACGCTGGACGGCGCGCTGCCCGCGCCGTTCGAGGCCGAGCCCGAACTGCAGGTCACGCGCCGCATCGAGCGCGGCGCCGGCTCCACGTTCCGCATCAACGGCCGCGAGCACCGCGCCCGCGACGTGCAGACGCTCTACGCGGACCTCGCCAGCGGCGCCCGCTCCAGCGGCATGGTCAGCCAGGGCCGCGTCTCCACGCTGGTCAACGCCCGGCCGGAGGAGCGCCGCCAGGTGCTCGAGGAGGCGGCCGGCATCACCGGCCTGCACGCCCGCCGGCACGAGGCCGAGCTGAAGCTGCGCGCCGCCGAGGCCAACCTGGCCCGCACCGAAGACCTGCGCACCCAGCTCGACGCCGCCCAGGCGGCGATGCGCAAGCAGGCCCGCCAGGCTGCGCGCTACCGCAACATCTCCGGCCTGATCCGGAGCGCGGAGGCCGAGCACCTGGCCGTCCGGCTGGCCGCCGCCCAGGCGCAGGCATCAGCTGCGGCGGCGGGCTGTTCCCAGGCCGCGCAAGCCGCCGCCGCCGCGGCCGAAGAAGCCGCCACGACAGCCGCCGCGCTTGCCGAGGCCGAAGCCGCACTGCCCGTTCCGCGCGCGGCGGCCGCACAAGCCCCGCGCGGCCGCGCGCGCTCTGCCTCGACCTGGCCGACCAAGCGCGGCACATGGACCGGACGGGCCTGTTCCGCTTCACCCCGCCGGTGCAGGTGCTGGCCGCCTTCGCCCAGGCGTGCCGGGAGCATGCGGCCGAGGGTGGGGTGGAGGCACGGCTTGCCCGTTATCGCGCCAACTGGCGGCGCCTGGTGGAGGGCATGCGCCAGATGGGGTTCCGCACCGT
>CAXUIR010000446.1:0-2186 GCA_964251005.1 uncultured Acetobacteraceae bacterium
CCACGCCCACCCTGCGCACTGCACGGCGCTGGCGAGGATGCGCCGCGGCATCCCCCCGTGCCACTACATGATCGCCAATTTCGGCGGCGACGACGTGCGCTGCGCCGGCTACGCCACGTTCGGGACCCAGGCGTTGTCCGACCTGGTGGTCGAGGCGCTGGCGGATCGCTCCGCCTGCCTGATGGCTAACCACGGCATGATCGCCTGCGGGCGGGACCTGGACCAGGCGATGGGCCGCGCGGTTGAGCTGGAAGCGCTGGCGCGGCAGTACCTGCTGAGCCTGTCGGCCGGCGGGTCGGTGCTGCTGTCGGCGGCGGACATCGCGGCGGCACAGCACAGGTTTCGGGACTACCGGCCCTAGGAAGAAAGCAAGGCCTTCTTTTCCAAGAAAAAGAAGCAAAAAGCTTTTACGCCGGCTGTCGCGGACGGCTGAAACGACACGCTTCACCACGACACACCCGAGGAAGCAAAAGCTTTTTGGTTCTTTTTTTCAAAAAAGAACCGCTTGCCTTGCCTTCCGGTGGCCCACCAAGAGGCTGCGCCGGAGCGACGTCTGCAACCACGCCCGGCCAGCAAACGGTGGCATCGCCCCGAACCACCCGCAAACGAACATCACTAAATCGTGAAAAGTAACTTGCGGTTGTAGCTTGCCCGTGTATCATGCGCATACCGGAACGATCACCGGCCACTGGGGTGGGCGCAAGATGACAGACTGGTCGAACCTAGAATTTGCCAGCGCGCCGATCAGGTCCCGCCGCGCGCAGGATTTCCTGCCGATGGTGACGGACGCCCTGACCTGCTGGGACTTCCTGGCCTGCGTGCTGGCCGGCGAGGCCGCACTCGCCGTCTACGCCCGCTACGTCCTGCAGACGCAGGCCGACCTTTTCTCCGGCCCGTTCCTGCGCGACATCGTCTTCGGCAGCTTCATCGCCGCCTTCATGCTGCGCACCTCCGGCCTGGAGAGCGAGCGGCTGGCCGCCAGCGTATGGCGGCTGGTGCTGAGCTCCGAGCGCAAGTGCCTCAGCGCGTTCGCCGTGCTGATCGCCGTCGGCCTGGCCACGCGCGAGACCAACGACATGGCGCGGCTATGGCTGTTCGCCTGGCTCGGCATCTTCGCGGTGCTGGTCTGCGGCACACGGCTGGCGTTCGGCGCCTGGCTGGGCCGGCTACGCCGCCGCGGCGACTTCCGGGAGGCCGTCGCAATCATCGGCTCGGCCGGCGCGCGCGAACGCATGGCGGCGCGCATCGCCGGGGATGTGGACGTGGTGGGGCTGTTCGGCACCCAGGCGCCCGGCGCGGCCGAGGCGTATCCGGAGCAGGACGACGAGGTGGACCGCCTGCTTGACCTCGGCAGGCAGGGTGGCTTGAACTCGGTCATCCTCACACTCGACCGTGGCCAGGAGCATGGCGTCTCCCACCTCATCGAGAGGTTGAAGGCGTTGCCGGTACAGGTCGCCGTGTGTCCGGATGCGGGTTGGGCAGACGAGGTGCAGACCAGCACCCGCATGCTCGGCGGGATACCAATGTCGGTCATGGCGGAGCCGCCGATTAAGCAGCCGGACCTGCTGGCCAAGGCGGTGGTGGACAAGCTGGGCGCGGCGCTGCTGCTGCTGCTGCTGACGCCGCTCCTGCTGGGCGTGGGCACGGCGATTGCTGCCACCAGCCCCGGCCCGGTGATCTTCCGCCAGACCCGCCGCGGCTGGTGCGGCCGCGACTTCACCATCTTTAAGTTCCGCACCATGCACGCCCAGGGGGCTGGCCGGGCCAGCCAGGCCCTGCGTGGCGACCCGCGCTGCACCCGCATCGGGCGTTTCCTGCGCGCCTCCAGCATCGACGAGCTGCCGCAGCTGGTGAACGTGCTGCTGGGCGACATGTCGCTGGTGGGCCCGCGCCCGCACGCCGAGGCGCTGCACGACGTGGACCGCGCCGGCCGCGAGATCGTCGCCGAGTATGCGCAGCGCCACCGCGTCAAGCCCGGGCGCCCCGGCTGGGCGCAAGTCAACGGCGCGCGTGGCGCCACGTCGACGATGGCGCAGCTGCGCCGGCGGGTGGAGCTCGACCTCCACTACATCGAGAACTGGTCCCTGCTGATGGACCTGCGGATCCTGCTCCGCACGCCGTTCTGCATGGGTGGGGAGAACGCGTTTTGAGCGCCGCCGGACTGCTCGACGCCCCGGCGCGGCGCC
>CAXUIR010000447.1:0-2185 GCA_964251005.1 uncultured Acetobacteraceae bacterium
GAAGGCCTTCTTTTTCGAGAAAAAGAAGCAAAAAGCTTTGTCGCGGCTGTCGCGGACGGCTGAAAGACCGCGCTTCACCACGACGCACCCGACGAAAGCAAAGTTTTTTGGTTTTTCAAAAAAGAACTGCTTGCTTCCCCGTCTGCCGCATCGCCTCCGGCTCCGTCCTCAACCGCTTCACCATCAGCTTGTTCAGCGCGTGCACGTAAGCCCGTGCGCTCGCCACGATGGTGTCGGTATCCGCACCCTGCCCATCCACCATCTTGCCGCCTTCGCTTAGCCGCACCGTGGTCTTGGCCTGCGCGTCCGTGCCCTCGGTCACTGCGCCAACCGAGAACAGCACCAGCGTCGCCTCGTGCGGAAAGATGGCGCGGATGGCGCGGAAAGTGGCGTCCACCGGCCCGTCGCCGGTCTCCGCCGCGCTGTGGCGGGTGCCGTCCACCTCCAGCGTCAGCTCGGCCAAAGCGGGCCCGCGCGAGCCGGCGCGCAGCTCGAGCTCGACGAAACGGATGCGGTTCTGGCCGCGCACCACCTCGTCGTCCACCAGGGCGACGATGTCCTCGTCGTAGACGATCTTCTTGCGGTCGGCGATGTCCTTGAAGCGGCGGAACGCGTCGTTCAGCGCGTTGTCGCCGATCTCGCCGTAGCCGAGCGCCTGCAGCTTGTCGCGGAACGCGGCGCGGCCGGAATGCTTGCCCATCACCAGGTTGGTCTTGGTCCAGCCGACGCTCTCCGGCGTCATGATCTCGTAGGTCTGCGCGTTCTTCAGCATGCCGTCCTGGTGGATGCCGCTCTCATGTGCGAACGCGTTGCGGCCGACGATCGCCTTGTTGGGCTGCACGTCGAAGCCGGTGATGGTGGAGAGCAGGCGGGAGGTGCGCAGGATGTGCTCGCTGGTAATGCCGGTGCGCAAGGGCACGGCGTCCTGGCGGGTGCGCAGCGCCATGACGATCTCCTCCAGCGCCGCGTTGCCGGCGCGCTCGCCGATGCCGTTGATGGTGCACTCCACCTGGCGGGCGCCGGCGCGCAGTGCGGCCACCGTGTTGGCCACTGCCAGGCCGAGGTCGTTGTGGTTGTGGGCGGAGAACACCACCCTGTCGGCACCAGGCACGCGCTCGCGCAGGTCGGTGAAGATGCGGGTGAGGTCCTCCGGCAGGGCGTAGCCGACGGTGTCGGGAATGTTGATGGTAGTGGCCCCCGCGGCGATGGCGGCTTCCACGCAGCGCGCCAGGAAGTCGGGCTCGGTGCGGCTGCCGTCCTCGGCCGACCACTCGACGTCGGCCGTGTGCTGGCGCGCCAGCGTCACCGAGGCGGTGACGGCCGAGAGCACCGCGTCCGGCTCCATCCGCAGCTTGTACTTCATGTGCAGCGGACTGGTGCTGATGAAGGTGTGAATGCGCGGGCGCTCGGCGTGGCGCACGGCTTCGGCGGCGCGCAGGATGTCGCCGGGGGCGGAGCGGGCCAGGCCGCAGATCACCGGCTTGCGGACGGCGCGTGCGATCGCCTCGACGCTCTCGAAGTCGCCCGGCGAGGCGATCGGGAAACCGGCCTCGATCACGTCGGCGCCCAGTTCGGCCAGCGCGTGGGCCAGGCGCAATTTCTCCTCGAGGTTCATCGAGAAGCCGGGCGACTGCTCGCCGTCGCGCAGCGTGGTGTCGAAGATGATGACGCGGTCGTCGTCCAGACGGCCGAAACTCGGGTGGTCTACTGGCATGGATCAGGTCCTCGGGCGGTCGAGATCGTGGCCGGCGCCTGGCACCGGGAAGCCCCTGAACGAGCCGGCGTTCAGCCGGCATCCCCGTTCAGGGGGACGATAAGTCGGAGGCCGAGGAGGTTGGGCGCAGCGGTGTATGCCGCCTGAAGCGACGCAGCCGAGGCCTGATTGGCTGCCGCAATCAACATGAGCGGCAGCATAGCGGTAGAAGGCTTGGCGGACAACAACAGCCGCGGCGGCAGTGCAACGCGCAACTGCCCATCGTCAGACGTTGTCTGACGCGTGAGGGCGGATAGCTGCTACCCTGCCTTAAGACGACCGTCATCGGGGTTGGTTACAGGCAAGCAAGCGGTTCTTTTTTAAAAAAAAGAACCAAAAAACTTTTGTCTCCGCTGTCGCGGATCTATCCGGAGAGCACGCGACAGCGGAGTCAAAAGTTTTTTGGTCCTTTTTTTCAAAAAAGGACTGCTT
>CAXUIR010000448.1:0-2178 GCA_964251005.1 uncultured Acetobacteraceae bacterium
CGACATCGTGCACATCACCGACGCCGCACAGGTCGTCCACGCCATCCGCACCATGCAGGTGCGCGGCGCTCCGCTGATCGGCGCGGCCGCGGCGTTCGGCCTGGCGCTGGCCCTGCGCGCGGATGCCGGCACCGACGCCATGGAACAGGCCGCGGCCATGCTGGCTGCGACCAGGCCCACCGCGCCCACCCGCGCGGGGCCTCTCACCCGCCGGCGGCCGGGGCGCCCAACCCCGCCCCCCCCCGACCGGGTGGAGCGCGCCTACGCCGAAGCGCGCGCCATCGCCGACGAGGACGCAGCGCAGAACGAGATGATCGGCGAGTACGGCCTGCCGCTGATCGCCGACGCGGCCGCCGCCAACCCCGGCCGCGCCGTCAACGTGCTGACGCACTGCAACGCCGGCTGGCTCGCCACGGTCGATTGGGGCACCGCGCTGGCGCCGATCTACAAGGCGCACGACGCAGGCATCGACGTGCACGTCTGGGTGGACGAGACCCGCCCGCGCAACCAGGGCGCGGCACTCACCGCTTTCGAGCTCGGCAAGCACGGTGTCTCGCACACGGTGATCTCCGACAACGCCGGCGGCCACCTGATGCAGCACGGCCGCGTGGACCTGGTCATCGTGGGTGCAGACCGCGTGACGCGCACCGGCGACGCCGCCAACAAGATCGGCACCTACCTCAAGGCGCTCGCCGCGCACGACAACGACGTGCCGTTCCACGTGGCGCTGCCGTCGGGCACCATCGACTGGACGATCGAGGACGGCGTGGCCGCCATTCCGATCGAGGAGCGCTCGGCCGACGAGGTGACGACGATGACCGGCCGCGCCGCGGACGGCAGCATCACCAGCGTGCGCGTCACGCCGGACGGCAGCCCGGCCGCCAACCCCGCCTTCGATGTGACACCGCACCGGCTCATCACCGGGCTGATCACCGAGCGCGGGCGCTGCCCGGCCACAGAGGCAGGCCTGAAGGCGCTGTATGCCGAGCCGGTGCGCAGGGTGTCGCAGGCGGCTAAGGGAGCGTAGAAGCGCGCAGGAACGGGCGCACGCCGATCACCCACGACATGAACCCAGCTATCGTGCGCTGGTAGAAAGCAAGCAGTTCTTTTTTGAAAAAAAGAACCAAAAAACTTTTGCTCCCTGTCGGGGCATTTTCCGGCGAGCGCGCGACAGCGGAAGCAAAGTCTTTGCTTCTTTTCTTCAGAAAAGAAGGCCTTCGCTTTCTACAAAAACCTCGTACTCCCCGGTGAACAGCTCCACGAAGCGTTGCTCCATCGTGAACCCGTCCGGGTCGTCCTCGATCACCTGCCCCAGCTGCGAGCGGTGACACGCGATTGCGCGCCGCTTGGCATCGAGGTGCGCGCTTATGTCCAGCCGGAACCCGCTGGCTGTCCCGCCAGGAAGCATCTGCTCTGGTGGCAGCGTCCAGCCCCAGACGGGATACTCGAACAGCGCAGCCCCCGTCAGCGCCGCCGCCCGCGCGCCGAGCTTGCTGGCGGAGCCGTGGTCGCCATGCGGATCAGCCCGCCAGGTGGTGAAGATCGTGCGCGCGCCGCACGCCGCGGCGTGGCGCGCGATGGCCTGCGCAGCGTGCTCGGCCGCCTGCCCGGCGTGGGGCGACCGCGTGTCCGGCAGGCCGAGAAAGGCCACCCGGTCCGCTGGCAGCCCCAGGGCCTGAGCCGCAAGCCGGCTTTCCTGCTGGCGTAGTTCGGCGAGCTTTGCCGCGGGGTACGAGACCGAGCGCGGGTGCGAGCCGGTGCCGTCCGTCAGCACCAGCACGAACACAGCCTGGCCGGACGCGCAGGCGGTGGCGATCAGCCCGCCACAGCCCAGCGTCTCGTCGTCGGGATGCGGGGCCAGCACCAACCGTGGCGCGGTGCCGGTCCGCTCGGCGAGGGTCGCGACGGGGAGAGATCGCAGGTGGGTCAGGGCCTGTTCTGCGCTGATCCAGGACATGTGGTTGGCCCCGCTGAAGGAAGGAAGCGGTTCTTTTTTGAAAAAAAGAACCAAAAAACTTTTGTCTCCTGCGCTGGTTCGAACGCCTCGAGCGGAGCGAACACCTTCAGCGCTCAACAACATTATGCCAGGCGGCTGCACTGCTCGGCTTTCTTCGACGTCAGCGCTTCGTTTGGCCGTTCGGCCTGCTCGCGGCTCGCGTGGGCCGCCCCCGGAGGCGG
>CAXUIR010000449.1:0-2172 GCA_964251005.1 uncultured Acetobacteraceae bacterium
GTCGTGCCGTGTGGGAGAGTCCGCGACAGCAGTGACAAAAGTTTTTTGGTTCTTTTTTCAAAAAAGAACTGCTTGCTTGCTCGTGTTACCCGACGAACTTCCGCACTCGTTGCACCAGCCTACGCACCTTCTTCAGGCGCGGGGTGCTCAGGTCAGGCGGCACGAACGCCGGCCCGTCCGGCGGTGCTGCTTCCCTGGCCTCCCCGTCCGGCAGCAGCGCCGGCAGGATGAACCCCATGCCGAACACGTGCAGCCACATGCGTTCCAGCACGTAACCGTATACTTCGTGGCCGAGCGAGGCGCGCCGCAAATTGGCCAGCGCCGCTTCGGAGACCGTCATCAGCCGCGACCGCCGTGCGGCGAACACCGCGCCGTAGGAGAAGCGGCCCAGCAGGTGGGCGTCCGCCTGGGCCGCCAGCGCCGGCATGCCGCACATTGCCAGGAAATGGGCGGCGATGTTGGTGCCGTCCGGCAGGCCGTGCACGCTGCGATACGTCTCCTGCAGCCAGAACGTGCCTACGTCGTGAAAACCCAACGGGGTCCAGCTCTGCAGCGAGAACAGCTCCGGCCGTACGCGCAGCCCGTCCATGAAGGCGCCGGTCTCGCGGGCCAGCACGTGCGCAGGCGGGATGTTCCGCTTGGTCTTCCACCGCCAGGAGAGCGGCTGCACGTCGGCCCAGCGATGCGTCGCCCGCAGCAGGTCGAGGAAGTCCGGGCTGTGCTCGAACGGGTCACCCTGCGCGAACACGACGAAGTCGTCGTCCTGGCTGCCGTCTGCCTGTCGCAGCCCGAGCACGTGAGCCAGGTAAGTCTCGGATTCGCGGCCCTGGTTGGCGCGCCGGACGATGCTGGCGCGCGCTTGGACCGCGTCCGAGGTCACCGCGGGGCCCTTGTTGTAGACGATCACCTCGATGTCGGGCGGTACGTCAGTGAGCCAGTCGAGCGACTCGGTATACCTCGCGATGACGAGCTGGTGCATTGACCGACACTCCGGGTTTTGAGGGGGCGAGGCTCGCGTCGCAGGGTTCAGGAGACGGAGAACTGCACCCAATCGGACGATACGTAGCGGCCCAGCGACGGGCATATCACGTAAACCCGCCAGGCGTAGCTGCCGGGTCCGGGGTTGGGCATGCGGTCGGCGGAGAGGCTGGTTTCGCTAGAGAACACCTGCGTCGGCACGCCGCCGTCCAGCCGCACCACCTCGACGACGTAGCTGGCTGGCGCCGGCGTAGGGGTCGCGGTCCACACCAGCGGCACGCTGGCGGCTGGCGTGTGCAGCACGGCCTGCGGTCCGGGGAAGCTCGCGGCCGGCGCGTCCACCGTGCTGCCGAGCGTTTGGCCCTGGTCCAGGCCGCGGCCAGAGGCGGCCTTTAGCCCGTGCTCGGCGGCGTGTTTGAACCACGCGCGCGCGAGCGCCGGGTTGCGCGGCACGCCGTCGCCGGCCGCGTAGAGCTGCCCCAGGTCGAAGCCGGCGCGCGCGACGCCGCCCGCCGCCGCGGCGGCGTACCAGGTGGCCGCCTGCCTCGCATCGTGCGGCGTGCCGCGGCCCGCATCATACATTATGGCGACGTTCAACTCGGCCTCGGGCAGGCCAAGCTCGGCGGCACGGTGGTAGAGGCCGAACGCGCGTGCGGCGTCGGACGGGCCGTTCTTGCCGAGGTCGGCGTCCACCGCCTGCTCGAAGATCAGCTGCGGGTTGTCGGCACGCGCGGCGCTGGCCGCCGCCGCGGCACTCAGCACGCCGGCCAGCACGGCCATGCGGGCGCCCGCCTCCAGCTTCCCGCATGCTGCCGGCCGGCCCGTCGAGACGTCAGGCGACCGCGGCAACCGGCTACTTCCAGGTGATCTCTGCGCGCCGGTTGCGGCCGTCCTGCGGGTTGCCGGGGTCGGCGGGATCGGTGGCGCCCTTGGCGAGGATCTGGAAGCGTTCTGCCGGGATGCCACGGGCGACCAGGGCACGGTAGACCGAGTTGGCGCGCTGCTGCGACAAGCGGATGTTAGTCTGTGCCGAACCGCTCGAGTCGGTGCCCGCGGCGACCGTCATCAGGATAGGCTTGCCGTCGCGATACAGCCGGGCGGCGTGGTCGAGCTGTGCGAGGTCCTCGGCCCGGATCGCCGCGCTGCCCGGTGCGAAGTAGACGTCGATGGCGTCGGGCGTGGCCGACCCGGACG
>CAXUIR010000450.1:0-2171 GCA_964251005.1 uncultured Acetobacteraceae bacterium
GCTCGCTGGTCGTGCCGGCAGGCTTGGGCACGACCAAGCCGGAATCGGTGTGGACGTCTGACAGGACCGAACCGCCGGCGTGCCGGATGCAAACCGCGTGTCCGCACGGCTATCCCGGGCCTCTCCGCAGCCTCACGCCCAAGACCCAAAAGTTTTTTGGTTCTTTTTTCGAAAAAGAACCGCTTGCCTTCCTTCCACTCTCCTCTGAGCGCACGCCCTAACCAGCTCAAGATGAAACACCCGTAGCCGAGCGGTCGAACCGGTTGGTGAGGACGCCGGAAGCGTCCAACCGGGAGGTCCGCCCGTGCCATGCAGCCGCCTTGCCGTACTTTTTCTGTGGCTCGCCGTCACCGGCTGCGCCGCGGCGCAAGAGCCGGCGCCGCGGGGCATGAGCCTGCAGCAATCGGCGGCGCGCCGCTTTCCCCAGAAGGTTGGTGTGGGTACGTTGCTGGACCGTGAGGTGATACAGCCGGTGGAGAGCCAGCCGGGCCTCGGCCGGGTGCGTAGCGTGGTCAGGCGTCCGGACGGCCAGGTCGAGCTGGTGATGAGCTACGGCGGCTTTCTCGGCTTCTTCACCCGGCCGATCGCGGTGCCGATTGGCGCGGTGACGCTGCTGGGCCAGGTGCTGGAGGTGATGGACTTTGCCCCTGCACAGCTTGCGAGGTTCCCGACCTTTGCCGCGGCGGACGCGGTGCAGCTGGGCCCGGAGGATGTCATTGAGGTGGGGCTCGCCAAGCCGCCGCATTGAGGCACGGACGTTGCCGCGCATGCAGGAGACACAGACGATGATGGACGCCGCGACCTCGACCGCCGGACCAGCGCCGGAGCGGTCGGGGCGCGCGGAGACGTCCCGCCGGCTGCATCCTTTGCCGGTGCGGGTCATGCACTGGACCAACGCGGTGGCGATGATGGTGATGATCACCTCCGGCTGGGGCATCTACGACGACGCCGTCATCATCCGCGGGCTGCATTTCAGCCCTGCCGTACGGTTGGGCGGTTGGGCGGCGGAGAGCCTGCTGTGGCATTTCGCCGGCATGTGGCTGCTGGCGGTCAACGGGCTGGCATACCTGGCCTACGGGGTGGTGACCGGGCGCCTGCGCGAGCGGCTGCTGCCGATCCGTCTGCGCGACCTGGTGCAGACGCTGCGCGACACGCTGCGCTTGCACGTCCCGCATGAGGACCTGACCGTGTACAACGCGGTGCAGAAGGTGCTCTACATCGTGGTGATCCTGGCCGGGGTCAGCCAGGTGGTGACCGGGCTGGCGATCTGGAAGCCGGTGCAGTTTGCTGGCCTGGTGGCGCTGCTGGGCGGGTTTCAGGGCGCGCGGGTGGTGCACTTCCTGGGCATGTCGGTGATCGTGGGGTTTCTTGTGGTGCACGTGGCGCTGTCGCTGCTGGTGCCGCGGACGTTGTGGGCCATGCTGACGGGCGGGCCGCGCGTGGTGGTGCGGCGGCGCGGCCGTGTCGTGCCGGGGGCGCGCGGTCGCCTGGTGCCGGAGGCCCGCGGGTGTTTGGTGCCGGAGGCGCGGGTCGGTGGCGCAGCAGACGCGCCGCGCGGCGAGGCCGCACCATGAACTCGCTGTTCCGCCCTGCACTTCGGCCGGACCGCAGCCTGATGGACGACAACCGTGCGTTGGTGCGCGGCGTCGAGCGTCGCCTGCTGCTGCGCGGCGGCCTCTCGCTGGGCGCGCTGAGCCTGCTGAGCGGCTGCGGCCTGAAGACGCCCGACGCGGTGGAGCGCGCGCTCCGCCGCGTCTCCGCGTTCAACGACCGCGTGCAGGCGCTGATCTTCGACCCGAACAGGCTGGCGCCGACCTACCCCGCCTCGATGGTGCTCAAGCCGCCCAAGTTCAACGCGTATTTCGACATCGAGAAGCTGCGTCCGGTGGACGGCGCCACCTGGCACCTGGAGCTGTCCGGCATGATCCGCGACAAGACACCGTGGAATGCGGCGCAACTCGAGACGCTGCCGCAGCAGGAGGAGGTCATCCGCCACGTGTGCGTGGAAGGCTGGGACTACATCGGCCAGTGGTCCGGGGTGAGGCTGCGCACGTTCCTCGAACGCATCGGCGCGGATTTGCGAGCGAATTACGTGAACTTTCAGACGGCGGACGACTACCCGAGCAGCATCGACATGGCGACCGCGCTGCACCCGCAGACGCTGCTGGCGA
>CAXUIR010000451.1:0-2159 GCA_964251005.1 uncultured Acetobacteraceae bacterium
GCTGCCCCTCCAGAAGCCGGCTGGACTGGTTGCCGAACGCCAGGTCGCCAGCACGTGACGCGCTCGCCGCCAACGTAGCGGGACGGCTTCCTTCCCGCGCGAACAGGTCGACGACGAAGCAGCGCAGGTCGCGCGCGGCCGGATCGGTGAGGACGAGGTCCAGCGGTGCGTTGGACGAAAGACCGCCGTCGCCGAGCAGGCGTCCCTCGACCTGGACCGGCGCGAAGAGCGGCAGTAGGGCGCAGGAGGCAAGAACGTGTTCGGCGCGGATCACGGTCCCACGTGCCGTGTCGAAGGCGACACGCTCACCGGTAAGCACGTCCGTCGCTGCGAGGGTCACACGCACGTCGCCGCTGTTCAGGCGGTCGAAGTCCACCAGCGACGTCAGGTTGGCACGCAGGGGCGCGTGGGCCAGGGTGCAGGCGCGGGCGGAACAGCCCGGCCCGGCCGAGCAGCAGCGTCTGCAGCACGCTGGTTTCGTTGTAGGCCTGCCGCCAGAACCCTGCCGGCGGATGGCCGAACCAGAACGAGGTGAGCGGTGTCGGATCGGACGAAGCCTGATCCCAGAACCGGCGTAGCCGCGCGACCCTGTCCTGGGGTTTGTTGCCCGCGATGATGGCGGCGGTGAGTGCCCCGATGGAACTGCCGCACACCCAGCCAAGCGAGGCGGCTAACCGAGCCTCGTCGAGCGCGGCGTAGGCGCCGCCTTCGAACGCGCCAAGCGCAATCCCGCCTGCCAGCACGAGTGCCGCGCCCTTGCCGCTGCGCGAAGCATCTTGCGCGACGTCCATGTTCAACCACTAACTCTCATTCGAGCCCATTTGACGGTAGGCGTGCGCCGCCCTAGCGCGCGCGGCCGGGACGAGCACCAGCCGGCCGCGACCCCTGAAACAACACGTTTCACCAAAGCGCACTTGAAAGAGGCAAAAGTTTTTTGGTTCTTTTTTTCAAAAAAGAACCGCTTGCCTTGCCTTTGGTTCTCAGACTTCGAGATCTGAGAGCCGGCAAGCAACGTCCTCACCCCCCCGTCACACTCATATGCCGCGCTACGGCCGGTCCGCGCGTGCGACGGTCGATGATGAAGTCGTGGCCTTTCGGTTTGCGCGAGATCGCTTCCGCGATGGCGACCTGCAAGTCGTCGCCACGGCGCAGGGGGCCGCGCAGGTCGGCCGCGTCGTTCTGGCCGAGGCACATGTAGAGCGTGCCGGTGACCGTTAGGCGCACGCGGTTGCAGTCCTCGCAGAAATTGTGGGTCAGCGGGGTGATGAAGCCGAGGCGGCGGCCGGTCTCGCGCACGGTGACGTAGCGGGCGGGGCCGCCGGTGCGGTAGTCGGTCTCGTCCAGCGTCCAGCGTTGGCGGAGGCGGGCGCGGACCAGGGAGAGCGGCAGGTACTGGTCGGAGCGGTCGGGTCCGACCTCGCCCATCGGCATGGTCTCGATGAGGCAGAGGTCGAAGCCGTTTCGGCCGCACCATTCGAGCATGGTGTCGAGCTCGTCCTCGTTCTCGCCGCGGAGAGCGACGGCGTTAATCTTGACGTGCAGGCCGGCGTCGCGGGCGGCGAAGATGCCGGCGAGCACCTGGTCGAGCTTGCCCCAGCGGGTGAGGCGGGCGAAGCGCTCGGGGTCCAGCGTGTCGAGGCTGACGTTGATGCGGCGCATGCCGGCGGCGGCGAGCGCTTCGGCGTGGCGGGCGAGCTGGGTGCCGTTGGTGGTGAGCGTTAGTTCGTCGAGTCCGTGGCCGAGGTGGCGGCCAAGGTTGGCGATCAGGCTGATGACGTTGCGGCGGACCAGCGGCTCGCCGCCGGTGATGCGCAACTTGCGCACGCCGGCGCTGATGAAGGCGCCGGAGAGGCGATCCAGCTCCTCGAGCGAGAGGATCTCCGCCTTCGGCAGGAAGGTCATGTCTTCAGCCATGCAGTAGACGCAGCGAAGGTCGCAGCGGTCGGTGACCGAGACGCGCAGGTAGGTGATAGCGCGGGCGTATGGGTCAATCAGCATGAAGCCCTGTAGGTCGCCATCAGCGCCCCCCGGTCAAGGGAGCCGCCGTGTTTCAGCCCGTGGTGCCCCAGGTCGAAAAAGTTTTTTGGTTCTTTTTTTCAAAAAAGAACCGCTTGCTTTCTTCCTTATGCCGGCATGCCCGGTGAAGCCTCCACCAGCAG
>CAXUIR010000452.1:0-2158 GCA_964251005.1 uncultured Acetobacteraceae bacterium
GCGGCCTCACGCAGCCGACGGCGGATGCGGTTCCGCACGACGGCGTTGCCGACCTTTTTGGTGACGGGGAAGCCGAGGCGGACGGGCGCGTCGTCGGCGCGCAACAGGGCCTGCAGCACCAGGCCTGGCGAGGGCGCCTTGCGTCCTTTCGAGGCCACGCGGAGGAACTCGGCGCGGCGTTTCAGGCGGGGGTTCATAACAACTGAAGAAAGGAAGCAAGGTCTTCTTTTTCGAGAAAAAGAAGCAAAAAGCTTTTGCGCGCGCTGTCGCGGACGGCTGAAACGACACGTCTCACCGCGGAACACCGAGCGGAGACAAAAGTTTTTTGGTTCTTTTTTTCAAAAAAGAACTGCTTGCTGACTTTCCGGCACTAGGCCGAAAGCTTCTTCCGGCCCTTCGCGCGGCGGTTGGCGATCACCTTGCGGCCGCCCACCGTTTCCATGCGGGCGCGAAAGCCATGCCGGCGCTTGCGGACCAGCTTGGATGGTTGATAGGTGCGCTTCACGGCGGGAACACTCCAACAACTTGAGCGGGGCGCGCTGCGTCCCGTGTCGAGCGGCGGCTTATAGGTTCTCCGGGCAGCCTGCGTCAAATCCGCACAGCGCGCGTTATAGCCGGAAACGGACGGTATTGCGCGCATGATACAGCTCCTGGTGGCGGCACTGGCCGGAGCGGCGCTCGGCGCGCTCGCGATGGCGGCTGCCCTGCGCGCACAGGCGGGCGCCGTGTCGCCTCGGACGGCTGACCGGCAGGACGGGCCCGCTGCCGAGGCGGCGCAGGACGCGGAGCTGGCCGAACTGCGCCGCCAGCTTGCCTCCCTGCGCCACGACCTGCGCGGCATTCTCTCGCCAGCGCTGCTCGTCTCGGACCGGCTGCTTGGCAATGAGGACGCCGCAGTGCGCCGCGCCGGCGAGGTGATGATCCGCACCGTCGAGAGGGTGACCGAGCGCCTGTCGGAGACGCGCGGCCCTCAGTCAGACACCACCAGCCCCCAGCAGTAGCGCTCCCACACTTCGGCAACGGGCGCGCCGGACGGCTCGGCCAGCACCGCGCGGTGCTCCAGTGCCACCTCTCCGCCAGGCTGCCACGCGCGCGTCTCCAGCGTGCGCCGGCGCAGCCCCAGGCCGCGCACCACGTGGCCGAACGGCTGGTCGGTCTCCGCCAAGGCGCGCACCATGCCGTCCGGCAGGCGGGCGGGCACGAACCACAGGTCGGCGTTCGACAGCACCAGGTCGCCGCAGCACAGCGCCACGCGCCGGTGCAGGATGGGCGTTGCCGCTTGCAGGACTCTCGGCGCTGCAGCCGTTGGATCCGGCGTCACGTGCCTTACGGTTACCGCGTCGCCGCACAAGCGTTCGAGCACCTCGGTGGCGCTGTCGGATGCCAGCAGGGCGGTGTTGAGCGCTGATACGGTTACGCGCATGTTAGGCGAAGCAAGCGGTTCTTTTTTGAAAAAAAGAACCAAAAAACTTTTGTCTCCTCTGCTGTGACAGCCGCTGAGCGTCTCGGAATGAGTCGAGGCAGCTGGACCAGCGCAAAGAATAAAAGTTTTTTGCTTCTTTTTTTCAAAAAAGAAGGCCTTTCTTGCTGCCTTGCTTGCCTAAAGGCAAGCCGGCATGAACTCGTAACGTCCTATTAGAGTTTTGTTGTTAATCTGGGCAGGTCATTTTCGTTTTGGGCCGCGCCATGGATGAGCCGCTTGCCGCCAACATCGTTGTTTGCACGCCCTGCTACGGCGGGCTGGTGACGCAAGGGTACATGCTGTCGGCGACGAACCTGCTGATGCTGGGTATGCAGGCGGGGTTCGGGGTGAAGATAGAGCTGCTGGGCAACGACTCGCTGGTGACGCGCAGCCGCAACACGCTGGTGGCGAAGTTCATGGACACGGCGGATGCCTCGCACCTGCTGTTTGTGGACGCGGACATCACGTTCAGTCCGGCGCAGGTGATCCGGATGGTGCGGTTCGGCGAGGACGTTGTGGCGGGGATGTATCCGCTGAAGGTGCGGGACTGGTCGGCCGAGGCGATTGCGCGAGTGAAGGACGGCGAAGGGCTGCAGACGGCGCCGCTACGCTACGTGGGGCTGCCTTGCGAGGGCGAGGCGCGGTGCGAGCGGGACGGGTTCGTGACGGGGGAGTATGCGGGGACCGGGTTCATGC
>CAXUIR010000453.1:0-2152 GCA_964251005.1 uncultured Acetobacteraceae bacterium
ACCGCGTCCTCGGCCTTGTTGGTCTGCAGGGCGCCGATGAGGTGCAGGCGCAGCGCCGGGTGGTGCGGGCGCAGCGGTGCGACCTTGGCGGCGGCCTCCTGGACGCGGTTCTCGCCGAACAGCACCTGGCCGGCGGCGAGGGCGGCGAGGATGCTCTCGGGCGGATGGGTCTTGGACACCGCCAGCAGGCTGATCGTCTCGGCGGGGCGGCCGGCGGCACGGGCGGCCGCGGCGATGCGGGCCTGGATGGCAGCGAGGTTGGCGGCGATGGGGGATGCGTCCGGCACCATCGCGATATGGCCGCGGCAGGTAGCGCTGCCCAGGTCCCGCCGCCACCTGGCCCTGCCACTTGGCGGGGCTGGACGCAGCCGCTAGACAACGCCGTCCGGCCGGCGAGGCCATCACAGCAGGCGCCCCCATGACCGCGTTGCACACTCCACGCCCGACCATGCAGCGTGCGACTGTTTGGCGCGCGCTTCGCGTGACAGCTGTCTCCGGCGCCCTGCTGACGCTCGGCGCTTGCGGCTCCAATGCGCCCAAGGTGCAGCCGATCGCCGACAGCAGCTACAACGATTATCGCCTGAAGGGGCCGAGCGGGGGCAAGGGGCAGGAGATCAGCCGCGGCAGCGCGGCGGATCGGGCCGACGCCGAGGCGCTCGGCGTCAACGTCTATCTGTGGCGCGGGGCGCTCGACACGCTGGGGTTCATGCCGCTCGCGTCGGCGGACCCGTTCGGCGGAGTGATCATCACCGACTGGTATTCGCCGCCGACGACGACCGGCGAGCGGTTCAAGGCGACGGTGGCGATCCTGGGGCGGCAGCTGCGCACCGACGGCGTGCGCGTCTCGGTGTTTCGGCAGGTGCAGCAGGACGGGCAGTGGGTGGACGCGCCGCTCAGCCCGAGCACGACGGCGGAGATCGAGGACAAGGTCTTGGCGCGGGCCAGGGAGCTACGGGCAGATAACTCAGGAAAGTAAGCGCTTCTTTTTTGAAAAAAAGAAGCAAAAAACTTTTATCTGTTAGAGGTGACTATGGACCTTAGTGGACAAAAGTTTTTTGGTTCTTTTTTTCAAAAAAGAACCGCTTTCTTTCTATGATTGTCGAAGCCTACGACTTTCGCGACGCCGAGCCACGCTGGCAACGCGCATGGGACGAGCGCGGCTGCTTTGCCGTGCCGGACGTGCCGCCGCCCGATGCGCGACCCTATTACGTGCTCGAGATGTTTCCGTATCCCAGCGGCAAGATCCACATGGGGCACGTGCGCAACTACACGCTGGGCGACGTGGTGGCGCGCTACAAGCGGGCGCGCGGCTACACGGTGCTGCACCCGATGGGGTGGGACGCGTTCGGACTGCCGGCCGAGAACGCGGCGCGGGACCGGGGCGTGCATCCGGCGCAGTGGACGGCGGACAACATCGCCGCGATGCGGGCCGAGCTGCAGCGCATGGGCCTGTCGATCGACTGGGCGCGCGAGATCGCGACCTGCGATCCCACCTATTACGGCAAGCAGCAGGCGCTGTTCCTGGCGCTGTTCCGGCTGGGCCTCGCGGAGCGGCGGGAGAGCTGGGTGAACTGGGACCCGGTCGACGACACGGTGCTGGCGAACGAGCAGGTGATCGACGGGCGGGGCTGGCGCTCCGGCGCGCCGGTGGAGAAGAAGCTGCTGTCGCAGTGGTTCCTGCGGATCACGGCCTATGCGCCGGAGCTGCTGGCCGGGCTCGAGGGGCTGACGCGCTGGCCGGAGCGGGTGCGCACGATGCAGGCGCGTTGGATCGGGCGGAGCGAGGGGGCGCGGGTGCGGTTCGCGCTGGCTGAGCCGGTCGCGGGTTTGACCGAGGTCGAGGTCTATACGACGCGGCCGGACACGCTGTTCGGGATGTCGTTCGTGGCGGTGGCACCCGAGCATCCGCTGGCGGCGGCGATGGCGGGGCGCGATGCGGCGGCGGCGGCGTTCGTGGCCGAGTGCCGGCGGATGGGCACCAGCGAGGCGGCGATCGAGACGGCGGAGAAGCGCGGCTTCGACACCGGGCTGACCGTGGCGCACCCGTTCCTGCCGGGCGCGCGGTTTCCGGTGTGGATCGCCAACTTCGTGCTGATGGAGTACGGCACCGGGGCGATTTTCGGCTGCCCCTGCGGCGACCAGCGCGACCTTG
>CAXUIR010000454.1:0-2135 GCA_964251005.1 uncultured Acetobacteraceae bacterium
CACGCAACCCCTGCACCGCGTCGGACAGCACCGCCACACGCGCCGCAAACCCCTCCCCCACCCCCGCCCGCGCGCCAGGCGCCGCGCCTGCGAACTCCGCCGCGATCCGCCCCGGCCGCGGCGACATCAGCACCACCCGCGTCGCCAAATACGCCGCCTCGTACAACGAGTGCGTGACGAACACCGTGGTGCAGCCGAACTCGGCCACCAGCGCCAGGCACTCGTCCTGCAGCCGGTGCCGGGTGAACTCGTCCAGCGCCGCGAACGGCTCGTCCATCAGCAGCAGCCGCGGCCGCGAGGCCAGCGCCCGCGCGATCGAGACACGCATCCGCATGCCGCCGGACAGCGTCGCCGGCCGCGCCTGTGCGAACTCCGCGAGCCCCACCTGCGCCAGAGCCTCCAGCGCCACCGCTCTCGCGTCCGGCCGCCTGCGCAGGCGCAACGGCAGCGCGATATTGTCCAGCGCCGAGCTCCAAGGCATCAGCACCGGGTCCTGGAACACGTATCCCACCTCGCCGGCGTGCGGCTTCTCGCCGGCCCACACGAGCTCGCCCGCGCTGGGCGCGTCCAGCCCGGCGATCAGGCGCAGCAGCGTGGACTTGCCGCAGCCGGACGGGCCCAGCAGCACCAGGAACTCGCCCTGGCCTATCCGCAGGTCGATGCCGTCCAGGGCGACCACGCCGCTGGGAAAGCGGCGGCTGACGCCGTGCAGGTCGAGCACGCCGGTGCGCGGCGCAGCGGCAGAAGGAAGCAAGGCCTTCTTTTTCGAGAAAAAGAACCAAAAAGCTTTTGCGAGCGCTGTCGCGGGCCGTTGAAACGATACGTCTCCACGACGCACACCCGACGGACGCAAAATTTTTTTGGTTCTTTTTTTCAAAAAAGAACTGCTTGCTTGCTTTACGGCAGTGTCGGCGCAGCCGGCTTAGGCTGGTGCACAAACTGCAGCGTATACGCCCGGTGCACATCCAGGCTCGCCGAGTACAACCCCGCCTGCACCATGGACGCGGCGAAATCCTGCCAGCGCAAATCCGTCATGGTGCCGATCCCCCCGGTCTCCGCGTCGCCCGACTCGACAATGCCGTGCGAGCGGACCGCCTCGCGCCCGTAATCCAGCAGCGCGTCCGTCATGTCCGGGTTGGCCTGCTTGATCAGCGTGTTGCCCGGCTTGGGGTCGCTCTCCAGGTAGGACTGCCAGCCCTCCGCGGTGGCCTCCACGAAGCGCTGCACCAGGCCAGGGTTGGTGCGCACCAGCGCCTGGCTGGTGGTGATGACGCTGGCATAGCCGGAGAAGCCGGCGTCCGAGAGCAGCAGCACCACCGGGTCGAACCCGCCCTGCTGCTTGGCGAGGAACGGCTCGGACCCGAGATAGCCCTGCTGCACCGCGTCCTTGCTGGCCAGGAAGGGGGCCAGGCTGAAGGCGTAGGGGCGTATCTGATCGTCGGTGTAGCCGAAGCGGGCCTTCATGAACGCCCACCAGCCGACCCGGGTGTCCGCGCCGAGCATGATCGGCGCGCCCTTCAGGGCGGCGAAGCTGTCGTGCCCAGTGCCCGGATGGGCGATGATCACGGACGGGTCCTTCTGGAAGATCGCCGCCACCGCCACGAAAGGCAGGTCTTCCTGGGCGAAGTTCAGCGCGATGAAGCTGTTGCCGGCGATGGCGAAGTCCAGCCGGCCGCCCATCAGCAGCTGCGCCTGGTTCACCTGCGGGCCGCCCTGGCGGATGGTCACCTCCAGCCCGTGGCGGGCGTAGATGCCGTTGGCCACCGCCTGGTAGTAGCCGCCGTACTCCGCCTCGGCCAGCCAGTCGATGCCGAAGGCCACCTTGTCCGCCGCCGCCGCCCTGCCCACCGACAGGATGCAGGCGAGCGCGGCCAGAAAAGCGGTGCGGATCAAGACAACGACCTCGGCAAATGGACGGGCGTCCCATGTTGCACGCCATGCCGCCGAATACCAACCGCGCTCCGGCGGATCAGCGGCCCGAAGTTTTGACTCCCGACGCTCAACAAGAAAGCAAGGCCTGCTTTTTTGAAAAAAGCAGCAAAAAACTTTTTATCCCTGCTGTCGCGAAGGTTCTGCAGCCCGCACCCAAGGGAGCAAAAGTTTTTTGGTTCTTTTTTTCAAAAAAGAACCGCTTG
>CAXUIR010000455.1:0-2125 GCA_964251005.1 uncultured Acetobacteraceae bacterium
CCCTGATGTACCCCCAACCCCGCCGGAGACCACCGTGGACACCAACGTCACCGCCAGCACCGACCTGTTCTCGCCCGTCCAACTCGGCCCCATCCAGCTCGCCAACCGCATCGTCATGGCGCCGCTCACCCGCAGCCGCGCGCAGGCCGGCGGCGTGCAGGGCGAGCTGAACGCCACCTACTACGCGCAGCGCGCCAGCGCCGGGCTGATCATCAGTGAGGCCACCAACATCTCGCCGCAGGGCCGCGGTTACGCGTTCACCCCAGGCATCTTCAGCCAGGCGCAGGTCGATGGCTGGCGGCTGGTGAACGACGCGGTGCACCAGGCCGGCGGCCGCATCTTCTGCCAGCTCTGGCATGTCGGCCGGATCAGCCACCCGGACCTGCAGATCGACCAGGCGCTGCCGGTGGCGCCGTCCGCCATCCGCCCGACCGGCGTGAAGGCGTTCACCGAGGCCGGCCTGCAGCCGATCCCCACGCCGCGCGCGCTGCGCACGGACGAGATGCCCGGCATCGTCGCCGACTACGCGCACGCCGCCGAGTGCGCCAAGCGCGCCGGCTTCGACGGCGTGGAGATCCACGCCGCCAATGGCTATCTAATCGATCAGTTTCTGCGCAGCGCCACCAACCACCGCACCGACGCTTACGGCGGAACTATCGAGAACCGCGCCCGCCTGCTGGCCGAGGTGACCGAAGCGGTGCTGAAGGTGTGGGAGCCGGGCCGCGTCGGCGTGCGCTTCGGCCCGTCGAGCAGCGCCAACGACGTCTCCGACGACGACCCGCAGGCCACCTTCGGCTACGCCGTCGGCCTGATGGACCGCGCGAGGCTCGGCTACATCCACGTGATCGAGGGGCAGACGCAGGGCCCGCGCGACGCCATCCCCGGCTTCGACTTCATCGCGCTGCGGCGCGCGTTCAGCGGCCTCTACATGGCCAACAACGCGCTGACGCTGGACCTGGCCGAGGAGCTGCGCCGCAAGAACGCCGCCGACCTTCTGTGTTTCGGCCGCCCGTTCCTCTCCAACCCGGACCTGGTCGAGCGGCTGCGCGACGGCGCCGCGCTGGCACCCGAGGCGCCAAAGGAGACCTGGTACGGCGGCCGTGAGAAAGGCTACACCGACTTCCCCAGGCGCGACGGCACGGTCTAAACGGACGTGTAGGCGAGCTAGTCTCGCCTGCACCACTCTGCCGGGGCTGACCGATGACCTACCTGCACGCCTTGCTGATCGCCGTCCTGCAGGGGGCGACGGAGCTGTTCCCGGTCAGCTCGCTGGGCCACGCGGTACTGGTGCCGGCGTTGCTCGGCTGGCAGTTCGACCAGCACGCACCGGTGTTCCTGCCCTTCCTGGTGCTGCTGCATTTCGGCACCGCCGCCGCGCTGCTGGGCTATTTCTGGCGGGACTGGTGGGCGCTGGGCACCGGCGTTATCGGCGTGTCCGGCCCCGCACTGGCGCAGGAGAGCCGCCACATCCTGCTGCTTCTGGTGGTGGCCACCATTCCCGCGGTGCTGGTGGGTGCGGCACTGGAGCACAAACTGCGTACGCTGTTCGGCGCGCCGATTCCCGTAGCCGCGTTCCTGGCCGCCAACGGCGTGCTGCTGATCGCCGGCGAGCACCTGCGCCGTCGCGCCGTCGGTGCCGGCGAGACACAAGTGCGGCCGCTGGCCACGCTGACCGTGGTAGACGCGCTGGTGATCGGCATCTGGCAGTGCCTGGCGCTGCTGCCGGGGCTGTCACGCTCGGGTGCCACCATCACCGGCGGCCTGCTGCGCGGCATCGACCACGCGGCATCGGCACATTTCTCGTTCCTGATCGCGCTGCCGATCATCCTGGCAGCGACGGTGCGCGAAGTGCCCAGCCTGCTGCACGCCAACGTGCCGGCGGGCACGTTCCAGGTGGCCAGCGTGGCCGCGGTGGTGGCGGGACTGACCGCGCTGGCGAGCACCGCGTTCCTGATGCGCTACTTTCGCAGCAACGATAAGTGGGCGCTGGATCCGTTCGGGTATTATTGCATCCTGGCTGGGGCGGCCTGCTTGATCTTCTTTTATCTTGGGTAAGCAAGCAGTTCTTTTTTGAAAAAAAGAACCAAAAAACTTTTGTCTCCGGGGTTTTGGTGATGTTGAGACT
>CAXUIR010000456.1:0-2113 GCA_964251005.1 uncultured Acetobacteraceae bacterium
GAGCAAAAGTTTTTTGGTTCTTTTTTTCAAAAAAGAACTGCTTGCTTTCTAACCCTATCACAAAATTGTCATCACTGTCCGATCAACACGCACGGCGACGCAGTCCGCCTGCCGCCCCGTTGCAGTCATCGCCCGTCACGATCCCGCCCAGGAGTCGCCGAAACACAAGCTGGCAACAGAACGTTTTCAAACGCGTGAGTGTGGTTGTTGTCCGAAGTGCCCGCCGGCCTACCGACACGACGCGGCTGCACACTGGTGTCCGGACAACCAACCAGGGAACGCGACGTCGCCTTTCCGGACGCGCACCTGATGCATCTGGGCGCCGGTCAGGTAACAATCGTCGTGCCGGCTGATTGCACCCGCGCAATCTCCCCGATAGTTAACCGACCGGATCCAAGGGCAGGGTCCCAGTGGCAGTCACCTGACTCTCTGCATACCAACGCCCGTTTCATCATCTCTGGAGACTAAGTTTGAAAAACAGATCGAGATACCTGGTGCTTTGCAGCACGTTACTCTCAGGGTGTGTCGTCGCGGGTTCAGCCTTCGCGGCCGACACACAGACCGTTGCCGGCAACGTGGCGCTCTGGATCGGCAGCGCCACCCGTCTTGGCGCAGTGCCTGAGGGTCAGCAGGTCTCGATCGCCGTGCACATGGCGTTGCGCAACGCGGCCGCGCTGCCGAAGCTGGTGGCCGACGTCTCGACGCCGCACGGCCCGAGCTACGGCAAGTATCTGACCACCGAGGCCATCCGCAACCGCTTCGCCCCCGACCCGGCGGACGTGGCCGCCGCGGCCGCGATGCTGACCAACGCGGGCATGCGCAACGTCACCGTCGGTCCGGACGGCGTGTACGTCACCGCGCAGGCGACCGTGGCCCAGCTGTCGCGCGCGTTCGGCGTGACGCAGGCCTACTACAGCCATAGCGGCCGCACGCTGCGCGCCAACGCCGAGTTGCCGAGCGTGCCGGCCGCGCTGGCCGGCAAGATCGTCTCGATCGAAGGTCTGGACGACACCAACCTGAAGTTCCCGCACCACGTCTCCGTCGTGCAGGGCGAACTGAAGGCACCCACCGGCGCATTCGCACCGCAGGACAGCACGGTGACGCCGCCGCCGGTGGCCGCAAGCCTGCCCTCGCCGTACTGCGACCACTACGCCGGCGACTTGGAAGCCACCCTCAGCACCAGGCCCGCCCCGTACAACGGCAAGCTGCCCTGGCTCGGCTGCGGCTACACGCCGCAGCAGGTGCGCGCCGCTTACGGCCTGAACAAGGTGAAGATGGACGGCACCGGCGTCACCGTCGCCATCGTGGACGCCTTTGCGTCGCCCACGCTGATGGCCGACGGCAACGCCTACGCCAAGAATCACAACCTGCCGCCTCTGACATCGGCCAACTTCTCCGAGGTCATTCCTGACGGCATCTACGACGTGCCGCCGTCCCAGGTGACCAACGCGTATGGCTGGTGGGGAGAGGAGTCGCTCGACCTGTCGGCCGTGCACGGCTCCGCGCCGGGTGCGACCATCGTCTACATCGGCTCCACCGACAACGGCACCTCGCTGACCGTGGCGTTCAACAACGCCGTGGTCAACCATCAGGCCGACATCATCACCAACAGCTACAGCTACAACGGCGATGTCGACCCCGCCGACACCGCGGCACAGGACCAGGTATTCATGATGGCCGCGGCGAGCGGCATCACCGTGCTGTTCAGCAGCGGCGATGACGGCGACCTGAACCAAGTCAACGGCATCGCCACCGGGTCCTTTGAGGCGGACAGCGCGTACGTCACCGGCGTGGGCGGCACCACGCTCGCCGTCTACTCGCCGTCCGGCCACAAGGGCGAGTGGGGCTGGGGCAACTACCGCGACTACCTCGGCAGCGCGCAGGTCAACAGCGGCACCTCGATCACCACCTCCGGGCTGGAGACCACCACCGCGTTTGGCGCCACCTACCCGGCGTTCAGCTTCTACGCCGGTGCCGGCGGCGGGCTGAGCCTGGTCGAGCCGCAGCCGAGTTACCAGGCCGGCATCGTGCCGGACGCGCTGGCGACCACGCTCTACACCGCCAACGGCAGCGCGTTCACCCTAAACAAGATGCGCGTATCGCCCGACGTCTC
>CAXUIR010000457.1:0-637 GCA_964251005.1 uncultured Acetobacteraceae bacterium
GACAGCGGAAACAAAAGTTTTTTGCTTCTTTTTTTCAAAAAAGAAGGCCTTGCTTACTTCAAAACAGTCAAGCTCCAAGCCCGCTGCAAATCAAACCGGCCCACGTTACCGCGGGAATAGCGCCAGCAAGAAAGGCCTTCTTTTTTGAAAAAAAGAAGCAAAAAACTTTGCTCCTACGCCTGCGCAAAGATAATGCTTGGTTCTGCCGGCACGTGTGCTCGCAGTAGCGTCGTCTTCTTGATGCAGGCGCGGGAACAAAAGCTTTTGGTCCTTTTCAAGAAAGGACCGCTTGCTTTCTGTGTGTCAGCATCAAGGCCGGCTGGTATAACCCAGGTTTCGGAAACCTCGTGCCCCGACGATCAGGTCCGCCCGTGCTCGCGGTAGTGGTGCCCGCCGCCGGCATCGTCGCCGCCGGTATCCTTCGTGTGCTCGGCCTCGGACCCCGGATGTCCGCCGCCTTTCTTGTGGCCGGTCTCCTGGTGGTTCTTGCCGGGGTGCTCGCGGTCCTGGTGGCTGCTGCCCGGACCGCCGAAGCGGCCGGTGTGCTCGTTCTTGTCTGGCATGGTTGCTCCTGTAGGCGCGCCCCCTGAACGGACGCACGCCGCCCGCGGTTCCGAGCGCCTCACCAGCCACAAAC
>CAXUIR010000457.1:647-2110 GCA_964251005.1 uncultured Acetobacteraceae bacterium
CGGTTCTTTTTTTCAAAAAAGAACCGCTTGCTTACTTGCTCGGTCCCCCAGCCGTAGCATCCACCCCAGGCGCATCGTCCGGCACCGCAGCCGCCACCGGCGCCGCCTGCGGGCTGGGCCAATCCGCCGGCCGGCTCGCCTGTGTCGGCGGCGTGTCCTGCGGCAGAGAGCTGTCGATCACCACCATCAGCCGCCCCGCCAAGGGCGTCGGCGTATGCGCCCCGGTCAGCAGCGCCTTGTAACGTGCGTCGGTCTCCGCCACCCGCTCGTAATCCGCGTCCAGCACGCCGTTGTGGTCCATGAAGCGGTTCAGCGCGGTGGACACTCGCACGCACCCCTCGGACGCCGGGCGGCCCAGCCGTCCCTCGAGGTATTTCGGGTCCGTCGCGTGCATCTGCAGCCGGATGTCGCCGCCTTCGCCGTCCGTGTGCCAGCCCTTCTTCGCCCACTGCCAGCCGAAATCCCACACCCGCATGCCGGCGAGGCCGATGCCGCGGATGTGGTGCTCGTTGAACGTCCCCAGCGCGCGGAAGTCCAGGATCGCGTCGGAATGCAGGAACACCCCAACCGGCGTGATGTAGTAGTCCACCCGTCCCGCCTGCCCGGTGGAGACGTGCGACGCGCCCATCACCCGCCAGGTTTCCGCCCCGCCCGGCCGGGCCAGCATCAGGTACAACCGCTCCACAGCCGGGTTGCGGTCCACCACCACCACCATCTGCGGCGTGGCGACCGTCTGGTTGGCGGCGTGCAGCAGCGCCACCGCGCGCTCCGCCGCGTCGGCGGCAGCGTGGCGCGAGGGCGTCTGGATGCCCGGCACGTCACGCAGCAGCGCGCTGCGCAACCTGGTGAACGCCGCGGCCACGTCCGGGTCCAGCGGGTCCGCGGCGGCGTCGCCGGCTGTCTTGGGCGGCGCCACGCCGTAGCCGTTCCTGACCAGCATCGAAACAGTCTGCGGATGGCTGGCCGTCACAAGCGCCACCGGCGGGCGAAGATGCGGCAGGCGCGCCGGCTGCCCCTGTGCCAGCTCGCTGCCCGCCTGGTCGATCGCCGGCGGCGTCGCCAGGCACGGGGTCCCGGCCAGCAGGGCCAGCGCGGTCAACAGGCCTGAGCGTTTCGGCAGAAGCGGCATGTCATGCACTCTCACGCGGCCGCTCGTCGCATGCCTGCAAATTGCTTGCGACTATATCGCGGGCAGAACTGTCGAATGTAAAGCAGCCGATTTGCCGAAACCGCAGAAAATTCAACGCGGGATACCAGACCGAGGCGCCGCCGGGCACAGGCCAGCGCCAGTCCGCGTCCTCCTTCAGCAGCACCGTGGCACGGCACCCCAGCGCGCCGGCCAGATGCGCCACCACCGTGTCCACGCTCACCACGTGCGCCGCGCCGCAGATCAGCGCCGCAGTCTCCACCATGTCGGTGTCGCAATCCCCGGCGTTGCTGAACCACGCTTCGCGCGCCTCCGC
>CAXUIR010000458.1:0-2109 GCA_964251005.1 uncultured Acetobacteraceae bacterium
GTGTAAGAGGTATTTGCGGCAGACCGGGTGGACGATCGGCGAGCCGGCGATGTGGCTGCAGGTAAGGATCAGCGCGCTCAAGGACGGGCTGTGGCTGTACCTAGTCATCCAGGGCACCCACACGACGAGCCTGAAGCTGGTGGTCAGGGACACGGTGGAGAAGAACGTCAACAGACTTATTGTGGGTATCCTGACCGAGGACATCATCGAACCCGAAGTCGCGAACGAAGCGGCAAAGTATCATCTGTTTCTGCTGCGTCCTCGCGAGTTCGACAAGGTGGAGCCGGTGATGCGGGCAGCCTACCAGGCCAAGTGGGCGCACGAGAAAGCGCTTGCCGAGTCCGTGGGGCTGCTGGCTGGCGGAGGGACGGCCTGATCGGGCGGCACGCAAGGAAATTTTTGTCTCTGCTGAGCGCGTGTTGATGAAACGCGCCGGCTCAGCCGTCCGCGACAGCGCTCGCAAAAGCTTTTTGCTTCTTTTTCTCGAAAAAGAAGGCCTTGCTTTCTTCTCTCTCGGCGAAAGCCTCCATCCCCCAAATGCATGTCCACCACCGCGCATCAACTTGCGTCAGCGTTCTGCTGCGCCACCGGTATCTTCTCGCATTGCGCAAGTCGCCGCGTGACTGGTTTCGAGCCATGCCTGTGTCGTAAGCAGCGCTGCCCGGCAAAGCCTTTCCCAACCGCGTCGTTGCGCCGATTACCTGCTTGACGCTGAGCGGGAGAGAACCTTGGAGTCGCTGCTCGGCATCCTGCTTGCTGACGTTTTTCGTTGTCTTTAGCTTTTGTAATGGTCTGGCTGGCGCCTAGGCCTGGTAGCCCAGCGACGCCATGGACTGTCCACAAACTTCGGTGAAATGCGCTTTCTGGTCATCCGTCCAAGTCGTGTCGGCCAGCGTCAGGCGCCTCGTCCAGTCGTGCTCGGATTGCTGTTCGACGCGGCGCTCCGCGAAGAACGCCGCCAGCCGCGACGCCAGGTCGGGTCGTCCCAGGTAATCGGCAATGGCCGCGCTCGCCGCCTGCGGCCTGTTGGTCAGGTCGAACTGATCCACCACCAGCAACTCGGGCCGCGCTGCCGTCATCTGCTGGGCAGCATCCACCACGTGCACCCAGGACTGGCACGCGTTCTCGAACGACGCGCCGAACTTGCTCCGGAACGAGTTGACCACCTCGATGCCGTTGCGTTGCAGCAGCAGCACCTTTGCCGCGGGGAACGCGCCGTAGATCAGGTCGCAGCCGCGGATCGCCTCGGCGCCGGGCGTCTTGTCGACGAAGCCGTGGCCGCCGTAAGCCGTGGCGTAGAACGCGCGCAGGTAGTCATGGAAGCTCTCCCGCAGCAGCCGCACGTCTAGGTCGCCGGCGAGCACACCGGGATGTTTTCTGAAATCCATAGTGTAGGTGTAGAACTGGTGCAGCATGCGCTGGAATACCGGCATCACGTGGCTCTCGCCGCGGCCTCTGAGGCCTACAACTTCGCGCATCGCGTAGTAGGTGATCGACGTGCCGGAACGCGGCGAACCGAGGATGAAAACGTTCAAGCCGTCCGCCACGTGCGCTGCTCCTTCGGTTGTCGCCACGTAGGCAAGCAAGAAAGCAAGGCCTGCTTTTTTGAAAAAGCAGCAAAAAACTTCTATCCCTGCTGTCGCGAAACTTCCCTCAGCGTGTAACCCAAGGAACAAAAGTTTTTTGGTTCTTTTTTTCAAAAAAGAACCGCTTGCTTGCCTTTTCCCAACCAAGACCCCCCCTGCTATGACATCGCGAGCTGGCTGCTGAAAGGACTCGCGAGCAATGGTTGACCAGCTGGACACGACCGGACCCGAAGGCGGCGACCTGCCCGACCCCGACTACAACGAAGCCGCCTACCTCGCCGCCTTTCCGCGCATTGCCGAGCAGATCCGCAACGGCGCCCTGAAGTCGGGTCTGGACCACTACATACGCCGCGGCGCCGCCGAGGGCCGCCTGACCCAGCCGCGCTACAGAAAGGCGCTGGCCGAGCAGGCCCTGCTCACCCGGCTGGCGGCTCCACAAATGGCCGAGCCGGCCCCCAGCCTCCCCGTTGCCGCGCTGCCGCCACCCGTCGTGCCGCTGCTGCCAGACGGGGGTGCGGAACTG
>CAXUIR010000459.1:0-2105 GCA_964251005.1 uncultured Acetobacteraceae bacterium
CAGCCGGTCGCCGCCGCCCGCGGGGCGTGCACGGCGGAGAGGGCGGGAGCCGTGCTGTACAGCCCGAGGTCGGTGCCGGGGAAGTCGAACGTCTCGGTGTTGCGCACCGTCAGCACCGTCTTCTCGCCGAAGCTGATCTGCTGGCCCACCGAGCGCGGCGAGGCCAGCGCCACGATCTCGTCGACCGGAAAGGCGCGTTCGGACAGCGTCTTGATGATCTCGCGCCCGACCGCGCCCGTGGCGCCCACCACCGCAACCTTGTAGCCCATGCAAGCTGCTCCCGCGACCCGATCGCCCTGCAGTGGCAGACCGTGGTGCGGCGGGCAAGAAGCCGCGACCGCATGGCTGAGTGTCCGGTCAACAAGCCGTCCATCCGATGCCGACCGAAGCTAGGTTTCGAAGCAGTTCCCGGCGCACACCACGAGACGACGATACCGCGGCAGAGACTGACCAGACACGCCCTACACCAAGCCGTAGCCGACGAGGCTCTCGCCCGCGGCGACCACTGCCTCCTGCAGCGGCCGTAGAGGGCGGCCGAGGATCAACTCAGCTTTAGCCGACGCGTAACTGCGGCGCTTGCCGAGGTCCGCCGCCAGAAAGCGTGCGTCTGGATTGAACAAACCTGCCGCCCGGAGCAGCCAGTCTGGCGCCTCCCGCATGGACACTTTCGACGCCCTTGCACCCAAATGCTGCCTCAGTGTCGCGGCGATTTCCCGGACCAGAGCGGTGCGCCCGCGGCGATGATGCGCTGGCCTCGGGGGCGGTCGTCCGTCAGCGCCCCGATGTGCAGCTCGGCCGCATCGCGCGTATCCACGCCGCAGAAGCTCACGCGAGGCACGAGCGGGAGACGGCCGGTGAGCATGCGCAACGGCAACTCCAACGAGCCCGAGACCGCCGGCCCCGCCGGACCCTGCACGAACCCGGGCAGGATGGTAGTGAGCGTGAGCGCGCCGCCGGCCGCGCCGGCGAGTGCCCAGGCGTCCTGTTCGGCCAGCGTCTTGGACCGTGCGTAAGGGCCGACACTCTTGTCCGACAGGTCCGTCAAGGCGGTCTCGTCCGCTGGCGCCGCTCCGAACACGCGCGGGCTCGCGGCGGCCGTGGACGACGTCATCACGACGCGGCGCACGCCTGCGCGACGCGCCCTCCATCACGCGCCGGACACCTTCGCGGGCTGGCCGCTCGAGGTCCTGGTTTCGATACTCCCGCATCGGCATGGGCGAGGCCACGTGGATGACCTACCCGGACACGTCCATCGCCTCGTCCCAGCCTGCGTCGGACAGCAGGTTGGCAGAATGGAAACTCAGACGCTGCGTCGGCGCGTGGTGTTCCAGTATGCCGCGCACCTCATCCTCCCGCGCAAGGTCACGGATCGTCGTGCGCACGGCTCGGCCCGCGGCCAACAGCTGGATGATGACGAAGCCGGCCAGGTAGCCGGAGCCGCCGGTGACCAGCACCGGGCCTCGTCCACGCTCGTGTGCATCTGATGTCGTGCTCCTGTCCGGTTACGATATCCTTCGGTGACCGGAGCTAGACCGAGCGCGGACGCGGCTTCAAGGAGGCACCTTGACGAAACCATGCACGGTTGACCTGCCGGCTGAGACCTGCCGCACGCTTGTCACAACGCTCGCCCGGGTGGGAGACAAGTGGTCGATGCTGACCATCGTCTCGCTCGAAGATGGAGTATGCGGTTCAACGCCCTGCGCCGTCGCATCGATGTGTCGCAGGAGGTGCTCACCAGCACGCTGCGCGGCCTGGAGCGCGACGGCTACGTCACGCGCACGGTGATGCCGGCCAAGCCGCCCCGGGTCGAGTACGACCTGACCGACATGGGCCGGGAGGTTCTGGGACCCGTGCGGGCGCTTGCAAGTTGGACGCTCGGCCAAGCCGAACACATCGAGGCAGCCAGGAGGCGCTATGACGGGCGCATGCGGTGAACGCGCTCCCACCCCAGGAACTGCGAGGTTTGACGTGGTGCAGACAAGCCAAGCGGTTCTTTTTTGAAAAAAGAACCAAAAAACTTTTGCTCCCTGGAGTACACGACGAGGGAAGTTCCGCGACAGCAGGACCAAAAGTTTTTTGCTGCTTTTTTTCAAAAAAGCAGGCTT
>CAXUIR010000460.1:0-2086 GCA_964251005.1 uncultured Acetobacteraceae bacterium
GATATCGGTGCCCTGTTCGGCTATTTCAGGCTTCTTTTTTTTTTTTATTATTGGGGGAGGTCCGTGTTCTACACCTTCGAGATGAACCCGAGAACCTTTCCCGCACTGCAACGGGTCGTCGCCTCGAACCTGTCCGCGGCCAATGCGGAACGGGTTGTCCTCACCCACGCCGCCCTGGGCGACCTCGATGCGCCGCAGCGGGCCACAAGGTTCAAGGGCTTCGTGCTCGAGCCGACCGCCGGCGAGGGGCATGAGGCAGCGATCGATTACCACACGCTGGATAGCTTCGCCGCCGAGCACGGGCTGAAGGCGGACCTCGTGAAGATTGACGTGGAAGGCTTCGAGGGAAAGGTGCTGGCCGGCGGTGCCAAGACGCTGCTGCGGGATCGCGCGGTGGTGGTGATGGAGCTGCACGACAACAATCTGCTCAGCCGCAACGACATCACGCGCACGGCGCTGCTGCGGCGGCTGCTGGCAGACGGGTTTCGCGTCTATCATTTTGGCCAGCAGCGCGAGGCGGCGATCGATGTTGCGATGGAGCTTTCGGCCGCGATGATCGACACCAACCAGGCCAGGCTCGATGCCGCTGCCGACGAGCTGGTGGTGCTGGCGTCCGAGGACATCAGGGATGTCTGGCCGCACCTGACGCTGCGGGCAGCTTAGGCAGAAAGAAAGCCAGGCCTGCTCTTCAAAAAAGCAGAAAAAACCTGTGCCATCTGTCGCGAACTCTCCCACAGTGCGTACTTCAGAGAACAAAAGTTTTTTGGTTCTTCTTTTCAAAAAAGAACTGCTTGCCTCGCCTCCCACCGGCTGATGTTCCAAGCTTCTGCCATCGAAGAAGACGCTTCCCTGACACGCACGCTGATCATCGTCCGCACCCACCGCGCCGACGCCGCCTCCCTCCAGGCCTACGACCTCTACGCGCGCGCGCGCGGTGCCGACGTGATCTTCTGCGTGGACGAGCGCGCCGGCCCGGTCGACATGCAGGGCCGCGCCGCGATCGGCTACGACGAAGCCAGGCTGGCGCAGCTTGGCCTGTACGCGCATCCGAACGCCGGTTGGCGGTGCGGCGACTACTGCTACCACGTCGTCCGCGCTGCGCGCCCCGGCTACGATCTCTACTGGCTGATCGAGCCGGACGTGCGGATCAACGTGCCCGACCCGCCCGGCTTCTTCGCGCGCTACGCCGGGCATCCCGCCGACCTGTTGGCCGCCCGCTTCGGCGTGCGCGACGAGGTCTGGCACTGGACCCACATGATCGTGCCCACCGGCCTGGCGCCGCAGGGCTGCATCTATCCGATCACCAGGCTGTCCGGCCGTGCCATCGACCGGCTGTACGCTGCCCGCCGCGCCCTCTCCGCCGATCCCGCCTTCGCCACGCCCGATCGCTGGCCGAACGACGAATCCTTTACCGCCAGCGTGCTCGTCGCCGGTGGGCTGCGCTGTGTCGACCTCAACGATGCCGGTCCGCAGTGCTACACCCGGCGCACGCTGGGCGTGGGCGTGACCTGGGACGAGGCCACCATCCCGGCCGCGCCGCGCGACGGGCTCATCTACCACTCGGTGCGTCCGTTTGCGCCGCTGCTGGACCGGGCGGAAGCGCGGGTGGCCGGGTTCAGCCTGGCGCGGTCCGAGGCGTCGCGGCCGCTGCGCTCGCATGGCGACGCAATCTACTTCACCTCCACGGCGGAGACGCTGCTGCGCCACCCGGACCACGCGCAGGCGGCCCTGGTGCCGCTGCTGCTGTCAGAGGCGTTGTGGCGCACCCAGCCTTGGACCGCCGGCGGGCTCGCCGGTCCGGCCGGGGCGAGGCGGCCGGAGTCCGACGCACGTGCCCTCGCAGCGGCGCAGGTAAAACTGGCGCGCGCGTTCGGGCAGCGGCCGGGGCGCAACCCGGCGGGAACCGCTCACCTCGCTAGGCTTCGGGCGCCGGCCTTGCTCGGCTCGGTGCCTGACCCGACCGACTTCGAGCTTGGCGCGCCGTTCCCGCTCGGCCGGTTCCCGACCGACGTGGCGTTGCCTTACGCCTACGACCTTGCCGCCGGCAGGCTGCTGTGCACGCTGCACGTGGCGCCCTGGCACGCGT
>CAXUIR010000461.1:0-771 GCA_964251005.1 uncultured Acetobacteraceae bacterium
GAGCCGGCTCCCTCCGCCCACGCGCCGGCCTGCAGCTTCTCCTCGTTGCCCAGCACGCGCGTCACCCCCGCCAGGCCCGCCCACCGCTCCGGCGCGATCTGCGCCGCACACCCGGTCACCACGATCCGCCGCTCCGGCTGCTGGCGGTGGGCGCGCGCGATCGCCCGGCGCGCATCACGCTCCGCTTGGCCGGTCACCGCGCAGGTGTTGACCACCAGCGTGTCGGCCAGCTGCGCGGTGTGGCTGCGGATCACCTCGCTCTCGAAGGCGTTGAGCCGGCAGCCGAACGTCAGTATCTCGGTCGTCATGCGCCGTAGGTAGTCAGATCCACCGTGCCGTGAAAGGCCGTGACGGCCGGGCCGGTCATCCACACGTGGCCTTGCGGCGCGTTTGCCTGGTGGCCGTGCCTGCCGGCGTCAACCCTGCCCGAGCTTCTGCCGGCCTGCCCCCTGCCCGCGCTGAACCCGGATACGCCGTCCCCGACTTCACTAACCCCGACTTCACTAACCCTGACTTCACTAGCCCCGACTGCGCTGTTCCCGACTTTGCTGTCCGCGATTTCGCTGTCCGCGACTGCGCTGCCCCCGGTTTTGGTGCTTCCGGTTGCAGCCTCCTCGGCCGCATCGTCTCCACCCGCGACGACGGCGTCAGCGGCGCGCCGGTCCGGCAGGAGCTGTTCAACCTGCTCGACGAGGGACAGATGGGCCATATCGAGCTTTCGCGCTCGGCCGACCTGATCGTCGTCGCGCCGGCGACAGCGGACTTTCTCGG
>CAXUIR010000461.1:781-2085 GCA_964251005.1 uncultured Acetobacteraceae bacterium
CCTCCGGCGCACGCCACTCGATCAGCAGCGTGCCGCCATCGAGCACCAGCGCCGCCCGCCGGCCGGCCAGCCCGCGCCGGTGCGCATTCACCAGCGCCGCGCACGCGCCTGACCCGCAAGCTAACGTCAGCCCCGCGCCGCGCTCCCACACCCGCAGCCGGATACGGTCGGGCGCCAGCACCTGCGCGAAGCCGATGTTGGCCCGGTCCGGGAACATGGGATCGGTCTCCAGCGCCGGCCCGGCGGCCGCCGGGTCAACCGCGTCCAGCGTCGGCACGAACAGGGTGGCGTGCGGGTTGCCCATCGACACCGCGGCAGGCTCGCCCGGCAGGTCGAGCCAAAGCGTGTTGCACGGCGCCCGCAGCGGCACCTCGTGCCAGGCCAGGCGCGGCGGCCCCATGTCCACCCGTACCTGTCCGTCTGCCAGGCACTCCGCCGGTAGCGCGCCGCTCACCGTCTCGATCATCACGCATACGCGCCCTGTCTGCTCGGCCAGCAGCCGCGCCACGCAACGTGTCGCGTTGCCGCAGGCGCCGGCCTCCGAGCCATCCGGGTTGTAGATGCGCATCGCCGCGTCTGCCGCGGGTGCCGTGGCCGGCTCGATCACGATCAACTGGTCCCAGCCTACGCCGGTTCGCCGGTCGCCCAACGCGCGGATGGCCGGCGGCGTGAGGTTCAGCTTTCCCGCGCGGGCGTCGAGCACCATGAAGTCGTTGCCGGCACCGTGCATTTTTCGGAATGCAGTGGGCATTGCGGCTCCAAAGGAAGAAAGCAGTTCTTTCTTGAAAAAAGAACCAAAAGATTTGACTTCGCTGTCGCGCGCTCGCCGGACAAAACCGCGACGGCGGAGGCAAAGGCTTTTTGCGTCTTTTTCTCGAAAAAGAAGACTCTTTCTTTCTACCTGCCGGCCTTGGCAGTGCCGGCGAAATCCTCGAACGTCACGCGCCAGCGATGGTCCGCGCCAGCCTTGCCGGTGCCCTCGGGCAGGTAGCGAACCGAGAGTCCCTGCAGCCACGCCAGACAAGCGGCCGAGAACGCGTCGTCGCCGCGCTGCTCGGTGACTCGGCAAGCCGGCTGGCGCCGGTTCTGGGTAAGCAGGCAGTCCAGCGTCACCTCCCCGGACCGCGCCTCGTGGCCGAGCTTGCCCGGCTGGGCCCCCGACCCCGCAGCACGAACCGGGTAGGGCCGTGTCGTCACCTCGATCGGCTGCGTCGGCAAAACGCCCGGTGCCGGTGCCGCGGTGGCCGGCCCCACGCCCGACGCCGGGCGCGGCCCGGGCGCCAGGCCCACCTCGCGTTCCGCCC
>CAXUIR010000462.1:0-1236 GCA_964251005.1 uncultured Acetobacteraceae bacterium
CGCCAGGACCATCTCGATCGGCGTTCCTTCTGGAACGATACGTAAGCTGCCAGGCTCGCTGGCGCGTGCTGTGGTCACGGCGCGTTTGGGGCACACGCCGAGGCACGCCACCTCGATCAGCCCCACTTCGCCGCGCCGGCCCGCGGCGCGTAATCCTGTCCGCAGCGCGCGGCGCAGCGTGTCCTTGCCGTCCGGCCCGAACCCGCCGTCTAGCTTGCGGCTGCACTTTCGGCAGATCAGCAGCGTGTCAGTCCAGCCGGTCTGCACGCTGTAGACGTGCGCGTCGCCGATCGCCCGTTTCTTGCTCATGGTCGGCAAACGCGGCGGTGTGGCGGTCGTTTGCGGGCTCAGTGCAATCTACGCAAGCGATGACCCCTTGGCGCGCCGAGCAGGATTGGTCCGCGACAGCCGTAACAAAAGCTTTTTGCTTCTTCTTCCCGAAAAAGAAGCGCTCGCTCGCTCTTACTTCGTGCCGCCCGCACTGTCCGCCGTGCCGGTTCCAGCCGGTCCGCCGCCCACGGACGCGCCCGCGGTGGCACCCGGTTGCGGCCCAGCGCCGGTCGGCGACAGGCTGGGGCCGCCGGCCTGGCCGGAGTGGTTGTCCGTGGCGCATCCGGCAGCGCCGAGTGCGAGGGCGAGAATGATCCAGCGCATGGCAGTCCTCCTGGGCGCGGCTCTC
Source organism: uncultured Acetobacteraceae bacterium (assembly GCA_964251005.1). Taxonomy (GTDB): domain Bacteria; phylum Pseudomonadota; class Alphaproteobacteria; order Acetobacterales; family Acetobacteraceae; genus BOG-908. The sequence goes on from CAXUIR010000462.1 coordinate 680, forward strand.
GTTGTCACGTGGCCGCAGTTGTCGACACAGGCCTAACCACCGGGAGCCATGTTAAGTTCATCCGGACTGCGAACGCCGTCGCTCCCCCCCAACCACCAGTTGTTTGGCCCGGTTTGGCGGCTCGGTGAGAGGCCACCTTGCGACGTGCGTGCCGGCTAGAAGGGTCTGTTGACGGATCGTAATAAACGTTTTAGATCGTCGTCGAAGGGGCATTCACATGGCAACCGCCGGCCTATCAATCGACGGCCCGCGCGTTCGCGCGACGGGTGGACGCAGCAACGTCTCTTGCAGAGCCTGCCGGACGCCAGTCGACGCGATACCGTTCAGCATGGCTTTCCAGCCGATTATCGACCTGCAGCTCCATCGGATCGACTCCTACGAGGCGCTCGTGCGCGGAACGGCGGGCGAGCCGGCCGACGCCATCCTGTCGCAGGTGAACTCCCGCAACCTGTACGCCTTCGATCAGGCCTGCCGCGTGCGCGCCATCGAACTGGCGGCGCGGCTGGGCGTGACGACGCGCCTGAACATCAACTTTCTGCCGAACGCCGTCTACGAAC
>CAXUIR010000462.1:1246-2083 GCA_964251005.1 uncultured Acetobacteraceae bacterium
CCTGCATCCGCGCCACGCTCGAAGCCGCCGCGCGGACCGGCTTTGATCCGCGCCGCCTGACGTTCGAGATCGTGGAGTCTGAGGCGGTCGCAGACACCGAACACCTGCTTTCCATCATCGCCGAGTATCGCCGGCAAGGCTTCAGCGTGGCACTGGACGATTTCGGCATCGGCTTCTCCAGCCTGGCGCGGCTGGCTGACCTGCGGCCGGACGTGGTGAAGCTGGACCGTGCGCTGACCAGCAACTGCGATCGCGACACGGTGCGGCTTGCCGTCGCGCGCAACCTGATCGCGCTCGCCAAGGACATCGACGTGAAGCTGGTCTTCGAGGGCGTCGAGCGAGCCAGCGAGGTCGAAGCGCTACGCAGCTGCGGCGCTCGTTTCATGCAAGGATACTACTTCGCCAGGCCGGCGTTCGAACGTATCGAACGCGAAGGGGACATCCTGCCGTCGGTTTGGAAACTCGCCGCAGGGTAGGCGCCCCAACGGGTTCGTGTTGTTGACGCGCCCTGCAGGTTTTTGAAAGCAGGCCGCAGTCGTCTGCAAGCTTCAGTAGCGCTGCTTATGCCAGCACGATTCGAGGCCGACACACAGAAAGCAAGCAGTCCTTTTTTGAAAAAAAGGACCAAAAAACTTTTACGCCCACGCCTGCATCGAGAAGGGGACATCGATGCAAGCGCACATGCTGGCAGAACCAAACCTGACCGTGGTGCGGGCGTCGGACGTCAGCCGTAACAAAGGCTGATATCACACCAGGCCGCGACCTCGAACGAGAACCCGCAATGGTGCCCAGGGGAGGAATTGAACCACCGACACTGCGATTTTCAGTCGCATGCTC
>CAXUIR010000463.1:0-2070 GCA_964251005.1 uncultured Acetobacteraceae bacterium
GAGCACTTTGTTCCTCCCGCTCGGCCCCGAAGGCGTCCACGCCCGCACCGCCGCCGTCGAACGTGTCGTCACCGGCCTGGACCGCTTCATCAGCTCGTTCCGCGAGCCGCACGCCGAGGTGCTGCGCCTGCCGCCGGTGATGAGCCGGTCGCAGCTGGAAACCTCAGGCTACCTCAAGAGCTTCCCCCACCTGCTCGGCTGCGTCTGCGCACTGCACGGCAGCGAGGCCGAGGTGGCCAGCGCCGTCGCCGGCGGCTGGACGGACCGGCTGAGCCCGACCGACCTGGTGCTCTCCCCAGCCGCCTGCTACCCGCTCTACCCGATGGCCGCCGCGCGCGGGGCTCTGCCGGCGGGCGGCCTGCTGTTCGACGTCGCCTGCGAGTGCTTCCGCCACGAGCCCTCCGCCGCGCTCGACCGCCTGCAGTCGTTCCGGATGCGGGAATACGTGCGGATCGGCACGCCGTCCGACGTGCTGGCGTTCCGCGCCGGCTGGGTGACGCGTGCGCAGGACATGGCCGCACGGCTCGGGCTGACGGCACGCGTGGCGGCGGCGGCGGATCCGTTCTTCGGGCGCGACGGGCGGATCATGGCCGCCAGCCAGATCCAGCAGGAGCTGAAGTTCGAAGTGCTGGTCGACATCTTTGGCGAGGCGGCGCCGACCGCGTGCATGAGCTGCAACTACCACCGCGCGCATTTCGGCACCGTGTGGGACATTCGCGACGCCGACGGCGCCACCGCGCACACCGCGTGCGTCGCGTTCGGCATGGACCGGTTGGCGCTGGCTTTGTTTGCGGCGCATGGGATGGAGGTGGCAGGATGGCCGGAGGGGGTGCGGGAGCTGGTGTTTACGTAAGAAAGCAAGGCCTTCTTTTCTGAAGAAAAGAAGCAAAAGACTTTTTCTCCGCTGTCGCGCGCTCGCCGGAGAGTTTCCCACAGGGAGCAACAGTTTTTTGGTTCTTTATCAAAAAAAAACCGCTTGCTCTACGCCGCCTGGCGCTGCGCTCCGCGCATCGAATCAAGCCGCACCACGATCGGCCGGTGGTCCGACCCGGCGCGATCCAGCGCTGCGGCACGCCCGCATGCCAACCCGCGCACGTAGCAGCGGTCCAGCCGCAGCGGCACCATCTCCGCACAGACATGCGTGGGCTCGCGAGGGCCAACGTCGCGGAAGCCCGGCAGCATCGCCGGGCCCACCAGGTTGTAGTCCCCCAGCCCGGCGGCACGGTGCGGCAGGTGGCCGGCGACGTGGCGCAGCTGACGCCGGTTCAGCAACTGGCCGTGCGACAGGTGCACGTTGGCAACGGTAAAATCCTGCAGCTGCACGATCTGGCAGACGCGGTCCACCAGGGCGCCGGCAGGCAGGCGAAGCACGCGGGGCGCCGGTATGGCGTGCGGGCTCCATACCGCCAGGCCGTGGATGCGGCCCGGCAGGGGCACGCGCGCGTAATGGCCGCCAAGCTGGTCCGGCAACACGTTCATCGCGGCGGTTGCCTCCTGCATCAGCAGCAGGTCGGGCCGCTCGCGGCGCACCATGCTGGTCACCTCGGCGACGGTGGCACCGGTCAGGCGCAGCAGGTTCCAGCTGATGATCGTGGTCACGTCGTGCGATGGTCCGTGTCTGTGCTGCGGTGCGTCCTAGCAGGAACGTGAGGGATAAAGGTGTAAAAATGCATAAGGCTCTGGTTTCCTCGCGCACAGCCGAAGACAAGCGCCTTCTTTTCTGAAGAAAAGAAGCAAAAGACTTTTATCACGGCTGTCGCGGACCTCCCCGCACCGCACACCCGAGGGAGCAAAAGTTTTTTGGTTCTTTTTTCAAAAAAGAACCGCTTGCTTGCCTGCACCCCTCACAGGATAGGCACCCCCGCCAAGCTCCTGCTCGTCCGTATCGTCTGCAGCGTTTGTATCCGCGCCACCCCCGGCGCCTCCGTCAGCTTGCGGGTCAGTTCGTTCTCCTGCGCCGTGTCGCGCGCCACCAGCCGCAGCAGGAAGTCGCCGCCGCCGCGGATCATGTGGCACTCGCGCACTTCCGGCCACCCGGCCACCATGCGCTCGAACGCGCCGAGCACGCTG
>CAXUIR010000464.1:0-2068 GCA_964251005.1 uncultured Acetobacteraceae bacterium
TCTCGCGACGCGGTGGAGCAGTTCGAGGCGGCGTCCACCGACGGCACCAAGATCCCGTATTTCGTGGTGCATCCGAAAGCCATGGCGTACGACGGCAACAACCCGACGCTGCTGACCGGCTACGGCGGATTCCAGGTCAGCGAGACGCCCGTCTACAACCCGGGCGTCGGCAAGCTGTGGCTGGAGGGCGGCGGGGTTTATGTGCTCGCCAACATACGCGGCGGCGGCGAGTTCGGCCCCGCCTGGCACGAGGCCGGGCTGAAGACGAACCGCGAGCGCATCTACGACGACTTCGCGTCGGTGGCGCGCGACCTGATCGCACGCAAGATCACCTCGCCGCGCCACCTGGGGATACGCGGCCGGTCCAACGGCGGGCTGCTGATGGGCGTGGAGTTCGAGCAGCATCCGGATTTGTGGCACGCGGTGATCATCGGCGTGCCGCTGCTGGACATGCTGCGGTTCGAGAAGATTGCAGCAGGCGCCAGCTGGGTTGGCGAGTACGGGTCGGTGTCCAACCCGGCCGAGCGCGCGTTCCTGGCGAAGATCTCGCCCTACCAGAACCTGCGCCAAGGCGTGCACTACCCCGAGCCGTTCATCTTCACCACGACGCTGGACGACCGCGTGGGGCCGCAACACGCGCGCAAGTTCGCCGCCGAGATGCAGGCGATGGGGCTGCCGTTCTTCTACCACGAGTCGATCGAAGGGGGGCATGCGGGGCAGGCGAATTTGCGCGAGGCGGCGGAGAACCAGGCTTTGGAGATGACTTACCTGACAATGGAGTTGAAGTGATGCGTGCGGTTCGCCGGTATTAGGCAAGGAAGGCAAGGCCTTCTTTTCTGGAGAAAAGAAGCAAAGACTTTTGGTCCTCCTGTCGCGATGGTTCTGCAGCACGCGCGCAAGGGAAGAAAAGTTTTTTTGTTTGTTTTTCAAAAAGAACTGCTTGCTTTGCTTGTCACTGGTTGGGACGTCAAGCCTGTCGCGGAGTTCTCTGCGGCGCTCGACTGAGACACGAAGTTTCTCTTTTCAAAAAGAAGGGTCCGTCTTTCTTCCATGCGCGACCTGATCTTCATCAGCCACCGTATTCCCTGGCCGCTCAACAAGGGCGAGAAGATACGCGGCTGGAACCTCATCCAGCACCTGCTGCCCGACTGGCGCATCCATCTCGGCTGCGTGGTGGACGACCCAGCAGACATGGCTCATGTGGCGAAGCTGCAGTCGGTGTGTGCCAGCGTCGGCGCGTTCCCCATCGACAAGCGCAGGCAGAAGCTGCGCGCGCTGCTGCACGCGCGGCCGGGGCGGCCGTTGATGCCGGATTTCTACTTCTCGCCGGCGCTGCAGCGCTGGGTGGACGAGACGATGGCGCGCGTGCGGATGGACGTGGTGTACATCTACTCGGTGGCGATGGCGCCTTATGCGCTCGGTCTGGATCACCTGTGCAAGATCCTCGACGCACAGGACATCGATTCGGAGAAGTGGGCGGAATACGCGACGAAGGCGCATCTGCCGATGCGGCTGGTGTGGGCGCGGGAGGCGCGCACGCTGCTGGCCTACGAACGAGCGGCGGCAGCTGCGTGCAAGTGGACGTTCTTCGTGTCGCAGCCTGAGGCCGACCGGTTTGCCGAGCTGGCGCCGGAGGTGGCATCGCGCGTGGTGGCGGTGGAGTGCGGCGTGGACCTGCAGCGCTTCTCGCCGGACGATGTGTACGACGACCCGTTCGAGGACGCGGCGCCGCGTGTGGTGTTCACCGGCAACATGGATTACTGGCCGAATGCGGACGCGGTGATCTGGTTTGCGCAGGACGTGCTGCCGAAACTGCGCGCGCGTGTGCCGGGGCTGTCGTTCTGGGTGGTGGGCGCTAACCCGATCGAGCAGGTGCGTGCGCTGGCGGCGGCACAAGGCGTGCACGTGACCGGGCGGGTGGAGGACGTGCGGCCGTACGTGGCGCACGCTTCGGTCATCGTGTGCCCGCTGCGCATTGCGCGCGGAATACAGAACAAGGTTCTGGAGGGGATGGCGATGGGCCGGCCGGTGGTGGCCTCGCCGGCGGCGTTCGAGGGCGTGCGGGCGC
>CAXUIR010000465.1:0-2063 GCA_964251005.1 uncultured Acetobacteraceae bacterium
GCTCGACGTGGAACAGCGGATTCAACCCCAGCTGCATCAGCCGGCGGTCGGCGATGAAGCGGATGTAGCTCTTCACCTCGGCCGCGTTCAGCCCGTCCACCGAACCCAGCTCGAAGGCGAGGTCGATGAACGCGTCCTCGTGGTCCACGATGGTGGCACAACAAATGTAGAGTTCACGCCGCAGATCCTCGGTCCAGATCTCCGGGTTTTCCTGGATGAAGGTGCGGAACAGCTTGATCACCGAGAGACAGTGCAGCGTCTCGTCGCGCACCGACCACGAGACGATCTGGCCCATGCCCTTCAGCTTGTTGAAGCGTGGGAAGTTCAGCAGGATCGCGAACGATGCGAACAGCTGCAGCCCCTCGGTGAATGCGCCGAAGGCCGCCAGCGTCTTGGCGATCTCGTGCTTGCTGTCCACGGTGAAGGACTGCATGTAGTCGAACTTGTCGCGCATCTCCTTGATGCTGCGGAACGCCTGGTACTCGATTTCCGGCATGCCGATGGTGTCGAGCAGGTGGCTGTAGGCGGCGATGTGCACCGTCTCGATGTTGGAGAACGCCGACAGCATCATCAGCACTTCGGTGGGTTTGAACACCTGGCTGTAGTGCTTCATGTAGCAGTTGTTCACCTCCACGTCGGACTGCGTGAAGAAGCGGAAGATCTGGGTGACCAGGTTGCGCTCACCGTCGGTGAGGTTGCGGTGCCAGTCCTTCACGTCGTCGGCCAGAGGCACTTCTTCCGGCAACCAGTGCACGCGCTGCTGGGTCAGCCAGGCGTCGTAGGCCCACGGGTAGCGGAACGGCTTGTAGACCGGGTTCTCGGTCAACAGGTCGAAGCGGACGGGCTGCTCGTCCATCGAGTGGGTAACGGGGCTGTGCTGATCCATGCGGCGTCCTGTTTGGTCGGCGTCTGAGGTTGAGATCGTGTGTGATGCCGCTGCTTGCAGGGCCGCACACGACGACTCGTCGCTTGTCGATCTGACCATCATCTGGTGGTGCAGACAAGCGGGGGCCACAACATCTTGGGTTTGCGCGTTGTAAGACGCGAGGAAGCAAGGCCTGCTTTTTCGAGAAAAGAAGCAAAAAGCTTTTGTCTCGGCTGTCGCAGACCTCTCCGCAGACGTGTAGCTCAGGACGCAAAAGTTTTGGTTCTTTTTTTCAAAAAGAACCGCTTGCTTTGCTCGCAAACATAGCACCGCCGGCCATCCGGTATAAACACCCTGGCCATGGCCATCTCCCGCTACCGACCAAGCCTGCGGCGCACACGGCGACTGCGCCTCGCCGCCCGTCGCGGGCAGCGCCGCGCGGTTTTCGTGCTGGGCGGCATCGTCGTCGGTGCCGTCGCTGTGGCGCTGGCGTTCGCGGCCGACCACACCGGCGCTGCCTTTCGCGCGCTCATCGCCGGGCGGCTCTGGATCACGCTCGTCCTCACGCCGGCCGGCTTCGGGCTCGCCAGTTTCGTCTCCCGCCGCTACTTCCCCAACTCCGGCGGCAGCGGCATCCCCCAGGCGATCGCCGCGCGCGAGCTCACCAGTATCGCCGCGCGCACCCGCCTGGTCTCGCTCCGCCTGGCGGCCGGCAAGGTGGTGCGGGCGCTGGTGGGCCTGTTGTGCGGCGCCTCGCTCGGCCGCGAGGGCCCGCCGGTGCAGGTTGGCGCCTCGATCATGTTCGCGGCCGGCCGCCTCTCGCCGCGTCGGCAGCCGGGGCTGATCCTGGCCGGCGCTGCGGCCGGCGTCTCGGCCGCGTTCAACACGCCGCTGGCCGGCATCGTCTTTGGCATCGAGGAGATGAGTCGCAGCTTCGAGGCGCGAACCAGCGGCATCGTGGTGACCGCGGTGATCACCGCCGGCGTCACCTCGCTGGCGCTGCAGGGCGACTACACGTATTTCGGCACCGCCCACGCGGCGCTACACGGCCTGCAGGGCTGGCTGGCGGTGCCGCTGGTGGGCCTGGCCGGCGGCCTGCTCGGCGGCGCGTTCAGCCGGGTGCTGATCTTCTTCGGCCAGGGCCTGCCGGGACGGGCAGGCCGCGTGCTGCGGCGCTACCCCCCCTGGTTTGCCTGCG
>CAXUIR010000466.1:0-2046 GCA_964251005.1 uncultured Acetobacteraceae bacterium
ACGCTGGACGTGGCGGTGGAGGACTGGCCGCTCGCCCAGCCGTTCCGCATTACCGGCCACGTCTTCACCGCGAGCCGCGTGGTGGTGGCGTGCCTGTCCGACGGCACGCATGAGGGGCGCGGCGAGGCGTGCGGCGTCTACTACCAGGGCGACACGCCGGAGCGCATGGCGGCCGAGATCGAGGCGGTACGCCCGCAGGTCGAAGCCGGGCTCGACGGCGCGGCGCTGGCGGCGCTGCTGCCGCCGGGCGGCGCGCGCAACGCGCTGGACTGCGCGCTGTGGGATTTGCGCGCGCGGCAGACCGGATTTTCCGCGTGGAAGCTGGCCGGGCTGCCATCCGTACGCCCCTTGCTGACCACCTGCACCGTCGGCGCCGGCGCGCCGGACGAGATGGCGCGCGCCGCGCTGGCCTACGACAGCGCCCGCGCGATCAAGCTGAAGCTGATCGGCGACGGCGCGGACGAGGCGCGCGTGCGCGCCGTGCGTCAGGCGCGCTCCGACGTGTTCTTGGCCGTGGACGCCAACCAGGGCTTCACCCCCGACACGCTGGACGCCCTGTGGCCGGCGCTGCTGGCGTGCCGCGTCGCACTGGTGGAGCAGCCGTTCCGCGTGGGCGAGGAACACCTTCTGGACGGCTACGAGCGGCCGATCCCAATCGCCGCCGACGAATCCGTGCAGGCCCTGGCGGACCTGCCCTCGCTGGCCGGCCGCTTCGACGTGGTGAACATCAAGCTGGACAAGAGCGGAGGGCTGACCGAGGGGCTGCTGATGGCCCACCGGGCGAAGGAGCTCGGTCTACGCGTGATGGTGGGCAACATGGTGGGCACGTCGCTGGCGATGGCGCCGGCGTTCGTGCTGGGCCAGCTCTGCGACGTCGTCGACCTGGATGGGCCGTTGTTCCTGGCGCAGGATCGGCGGCCGGGCGTTCGGTACGTGGACGGGATGGTCGGTTTGCCTGAGGCGTTTTGGGGTGGGGTCAAGGCGTAGAAAGCAAGCCGTTGTACCAACGGGCCTGGAGTTTGACCGTTGCGAAGCAAGCAAGGCCTTCTTTTTTGAAAAAAAGAAGCAAAAAACTTTTGTCTCCGCTGTCGCGGACTCATCCGGAGAGCGCGCGACAGCGGAGTCAAAAGTTTTTTTGTCCTTTTTTTCAAAAAAGGACTGCTTGCTTTCTGTGAATTAGCATCAACTCCGGCTGGTATTACCTGTGAGTGTGCGTCTGAAAAGCCGCCCTGGCGGTCATCTGACAGCGTGTTACTCGCCGACGCTCCAGTGCTGGATAACCGCGCCTTGTGAGAAGAAAGCCAAGCGGTTCTTTTTTGAAAAAAAGAACCAAAAAACTTTTGTTCCTTTGGGTGCGGGCTGCAGAAACCTCCGCGACAGCAGGACCAAAAGTTTTTGCTGCTTCTCTCAAAAAAGAAGGCCTTGTTTGCCTGCCGGCGCCTCAAGCACCCATCCCTTGCAGCCGGTGCGCCATCTCCGCCGGCGCCACCCCATCATCCAGCAGGCCCACGAACCGCCCGTCCGGCCCCATCACGTAGATCACCGAGCTGTGGTCCATCGCGTAGTCGCCGCCTTTCAGCTCGTGGCGCTGAGCGTAGACGTGGAACGCCGCCTCCACCGAACTCAGCGCCGCCTGCGTGCCGGTCAGTCCCACGAACTCCGGGCCAAAAGCGCGCGCGTAGTCGCCTACCACGGCGGGCGTGTCGCGCGCCGGGTCCACGGTGACGAACAGCACGCGCGTCTTGCTGCGGGTGGCGGCGGGCAGATGGTCCCGCATAGCGGCCAGAGTGCTCAGCGTGGTGGGGCAGGCGTCCGGGCAGTGCGTGTAGCCGAAATACATCAACCGCCAAGCGCCGTCGTAGCTGGCCTGGGTCACCTGGTGGCCGGCGCCGTCGGTCAGCGCGAACGGGCCGCCGAGCTGCGGCGCGTCCTGCTGGGTGCCGTCCTGCTGCGCGGCGCCGTGCCAGCGCTGCAGCGCCACGCCGGTGCACAGTGCCGCCGCCACGCCGAGTGCAGCCACCGCGGGGAGAAGGCGCCGGTCCATCG
>CAXUIR010000467.1:0-2043 GCA_964251005.1 uncultured Acetobacteraceae bacterium
GACAGCGCTCGCAAAAGCTTTTTGCTTCTTTTTCTCGAAAAAGAAGCGCTTGCTTGCCTGCTTCCTAAAACCCAAACATGTGGTCCAGCGAAAACCCGCCCCGCCCATCATCCAGCCCGTGATACCCGAACAGCCGGCACGTCACGTCGCGCACCAGCACGTAACCCCCCTCGCCCGCGCGCTGAATTGTCGCCTGCCCGAACACCTCGTGTGGCCGCACAATCGCCGAGCCTGAACACGCCACCTGCAGGCTTTCCGTGGCGATCACCGCGCCGGAACTGTCCACCAGCTGCAGCTCGGTGGCCGAGACCGCGTGCCAGGACGCGCTGGCCGGGTAGATCAGCACTGCGAAGCTGCGCCGGTGGCCGATGCCCAGCTTGAGGAACAGCCGCGTGGTCAGCCCGGGCGGCGGGCCGGCGTAGGATTGCGGCTCGTCGCGGTAGGTCATCGCCGTGTTGAAGATGTGGGCGCCGAAACTGGTGTCGGCCGCGTGGCCGCTCGTCCGGTGCTCGTAGCGGAACAACCCGTGCATCCAGCCATCCGCCTGCCCGCCGTCACGAAAGTCGTAGACCAGCTCGGCATGTCCCACCTCGGCGCCGAACTCGGCCAGGTCTACCGCCAGGTCGAAGCGCCGCTTCAGGTTGCCGAGGAAACGCTGTGCGGCCAGCCGGCCGTCGGCCGCGAACACGTCCAGGCGTATCGGCAAGCTGTCCTGCCACTCCGCCATCGGGTTCGGCTGGACGATGCTGCGGAACTCTGTAGGCGGCAGGATAGGGAACGGCAGCAGGTAGCCGCGGCCCAGCAGGTTCGACAGCGTCGGGATACCCGGGTCAGGGCGCAAATCGGCGCGCTCCACGTTCACGTGGGCGATGCGGGTGTGACCGCGACGCAGGATTTCGTAGCGGGGCCGCACCACGTGGCGGCCAGTGCGCAGCTCGATCTGCGCCGGCCAGTGCACGCCGGGCAGCAGGTGGGCCACGTCCACCGCCATGCTGGCGAAGGGCGGCACCTCGCGGTCCAGTGCCACCGGGCGCTCGGCGCCCATCCGGTCCAGCGTGATGGCACCGGCGGGGATGGGGGCGGCGTGGCTGTTCTGCACCCACAGCAGCACCTGCTCGTCCGGGTTGGGCGCGGGCAGGCCGGCGTAGCGGTCGGACGGCCAGGCGTTGGCGTCGTGCGTCACGGAGAGGCTCACATCGGGGCCCTCGCCGGCCTCGCTGCGGTAGATGTCGAGCGCGTATTTCACCACGTCGTGGCCGGCCACCCCGATCGCATGGATGAATAGCTGGCCGGCGAACTCCGGCAGGTTGAAACGCGCGCGCACCTCGCGGCTGTCGATGAAAAAGGCGCCGGCACCGTCCGCCAGCGCCTGCTCCCAGGTGGCCAGCACGGACCCGTCGGCGCCGAACAGCCGCAGCCACAGCCGCACGTCACGCGCGCCGTATCCGGCCCAGTAGTTGGCACTGACCAGGCGCGTGGAGGTGCCGCCGGCGTCACGGAAAAAAGCGTGGTTGGTAGCGAAATTCAGCCGGTCCAGATAGGCGCGCGCGGTCAGCATCTCTGCGGGCAGGCGCGTGGTGTCCAACGAGCGCACACGCAGGTTGGGCGGGCAGAGCGAGGCGATGCGCTGCTCGGTGCGCAGGGTGTCGAAGCCGGCGATCAGCAGGGTGGCGGCGGCGCAGCGCGGCAGGTCGGTGAGCGGGCGGGCCGCGACGCCGGCGAGCGACTGACCGAGGGCGGCGACGTCCTGGACGTAAAGCTCGGCCGGCGCCGGCATGTCCGGGTGCAGGGCGTAGAGTGCCGCGGCGACGCCGTCCGGGTCGAACACGGCAAGCGTGCCGGCGGCGCGCAGGTCCGCGGCTAGGTGCGCGATCGCTTCGGCGGCAAGCGGGTGAACGAGCGCCTTGTAGAGGACGTTGCCGCCGCGTTTGGCGTCGAAGGTCTGGATGTCTAGCATGGGTGCCCTTGAAGGAAGGAAGGCCTTCTTCTTCGAGAAAAAGAAGCAAAAAGCTTTTGTCACGGCTGTCGCGGAGTCTCCGGAGA
>CAXUIR010000468.1:0-2038 GCA_964251005.1 uncultured Acetobacteraceae bacterium
TGCTTCTTTTTTTCAAAAAAGAAGGCCTTGCTTGCTTCGGAACGGTCAATCTCCAGGCCCGCTGGTATAACACCGGACGTTTTAGGCTTTGGCGGAAGGACGGAACGTTGAGGTTCATCAGCAAGCCGATGCGATGTGTCGACAACCTCAGATATGTCAGGAGCTGCGCCTCGTGCAGCCTGGTGAGCGCATCTGCGGCTTTGACTTCGATGAAGATTGAGCGCTCAAGCAAGAGGTCGATGCGATAGCCACATCAAGTGCCACAGCATCACAGACGATCGGCAACGCAACCTGCCGTTCAACGGTGGCGCCACGCTTCTCCGATTCGTAAGCGAGGAAATGTTCATAGGCTGACTTAAGCAAACCCGGCCCCAGACTTTTGTGCACCCTCAGTCCCGAGTCGATCGCCTCGCGCACATAACCCTCCAGGCGTTCTCTTCCTGCTTCGTGTTCTTCGCGTCCTTCGTGGTCGAATCCTTTGCCGTCTCCAGCCGGATGCTGCCCGCCAAAACGACCCGCCGTCACCGGCGCAGGTCCAGCGTGCGCGGGTGCTCCTTTCCCACCGAGACCACCGGCTCGGGCATCGGTCCCGGCGTGTGGCCGAACGGGAAGAAGCGCGCGCGGCGACGCGCCTCGGCCTCGTTGGCGTTGACCGGAAAGGTGTCGTAGTTGCGCCCGCCCGGGTGCGAGACGTGGTGCGCGAGCCCGCCGACGCTGCGGCCGGACCAGCGGTCGTAGACGTCGAACACCAGCGGGCTCTGCGCCGGCACCGTCGGGTGCAGCGCAGAGGGCGGCGCCCACGCCTTGAACCGCACCGCGCCGACGTACTCGCCTTGCGTGCCGGTCTGCGTCAGCGGCACCGCGCGGCCCTGGCAGGCCAGCACGTAGCGCTCGTCCACCCAGCCGGTCACCCGCGCCTGCACACGCTCGGCCGAGCTGTCGACGTAGCGTACCGTGCCGCCGCCGGCCGGCTCCTCGCCCAGCACGTGCCACGGTTCCAGCGCGTGGCGCAGCTCCAGCACCATGCCATCCACGCCCACCTCGCCGATCTTGGGAAAGCGGAACTCCATGTGCGGCGCGAACCAGGCAGCGTCCAGCGGGAAGCCGAGCTGGCCCAGCTCCTCCAGCACGATAGCGAAGTCTTGCGCCACGAAGTGCGGCAGCATGAAGTCGTCGTGCAGCCGGGTGCCCCAGCGCACCAGCGTGCGCTCGTAGGGGGTCTGCCAGAACGCGGCCACGGCGGCGCGCATCAGCAGCATCTGCGCCAGCGACATGCGCGCGTCGGGCGGCATTTCCAGCGCGCGGAACTCCACCAGGCCGAGCCGGCCGGTGGCGTTCTCCGGCGCGTACATCTTGTCGATGCAGAACTCGGTGCGGTGGGTGTTGCCGGTGACGTCGGCGAGGATGTGGCGGAACAGCCGGTCGGTCCGCCCCGGCGGCGTCTCGACCCCCGGCCGGACGTGGCTGAAGGCGATCTCCAGCTCGGTGACACTGTCCATGCGCGCCTCGTCGATGCGCGGGTGCTGGCTGGTAGGGCCGATGAACAGGCCGCTGAACGCGTAGGACAGGCTCGGGTGGTTGTGCCAGAAGCCGAGCAGGCTTTTCAGCAAATCCGGCCGGCGCAGGAACGGGCTGTCGGCCGGGGTTGCGGCCCCCATCACCACGTGGTTGCCGCCGCCGGTGCCGACGTGGCGGCCGTCCAGCATGAACTTCTGGGTGGCCAGGCCTTCCTCGCGGGCGACGCCGTAGAGCTGCGTGGTGCGCTCGACCATCTCCGACCAGTGTTCGGCCGGATGGATGTTCACCTCGATCACCCCGGGGTCTGGCGTCACGCTGAACTGGGCCAGCCGCGGGTCGCGTGGCGGCGTGTAGCCTTCCAGCACCACCGGCAGGCCCAGCTCCTCGGCGGTGTCCTCCACGGCGGCCACCAGGTCGAGCCAGTCCTCCGCGGTGTAGAGCGGCGGGAAGAACACGTGCAGCCGGCCGTCGCGCACCTCGACGGCCAGCGCGGTGCGCACCAAGTCCGGCTCCTCGCGCC
>CAXUIR010000469.1:0-2035 GCA_964251005.1 uncultured Acetobacteraceae bacterium
TCAGAGGAGGTTGTTCATGTTTGGCGCGTAGGGTGGGGGGAATGCGGTGGATCTTGTTGGCGGCTGTGGTCGGTGGGTGTGCGCCGACGGGGCATCTGGTGGTGAGCCGGCCGGCCCCGCAGCCGTATTGTACGCGCACGCTGGGGGTGGCGGAGTGCTTCGCCGATCCCGGCGCTTTGCCGGACCGGCCCGCGGAGCTGGCGGACACGCCGTTGCGGGAGCACCTGGTGTGCGACGGGTTTTGGAAGGATGGCGGGGCGGTGTGCCAGGTGGGGCAAGCGTTCAACCGGCCGTAAGCAAGCAAGCAGTTCTTTTTTGAAAAAAAGAACCAAAAAACTTTGGTCTCCTGCGGACGTGCCGTGGTGAGACGTGTCGTTTCAGCTGTCCGCGACAGCACGCGCAAAAGCTTTTTGCTTCTTTTTCTCGAAAAAAAAGCGCTTGCTTCCTTGTTTACTGCGGCGCCGCCAAGATCGGATACTTCGCCCGATACCCCGCCGGCACGTCCGCCAACGACCCCAGCCCAGGCGCCACGTCCACGCTCGCCTGATACAACAGCTCCATCACTGCAATCCCGCTCGCCTGCGTCGCCTCAGGGCCGCTCAGCCCCTCCGTCGTCTGATACGCCCGCACCAGCTCGGCGGCAGCCGGACGTAGCAGGGCAAAGGCGCGGTCGAACAGCGCCTTGTTGGCGGGCGACTTGCCCGACCAGGCGAACAGCGCGTCCAGCACCTCGTCGTGACGGTGGCGCAGGTAGGCGACCCAGCCGCCGGTCGCCTGGGCGCGGGCAAGCAGCGGCATGTGCAGCAGGATGAAATTGGTGTCGGCCGTCAGCTGGCCCTGGTCGCGCAGGAACGCGGTGCCCAGCGGCAGCGCGTCGGCGTCGCGGACCTGCGCGAGCACCTCGCGCCAGGCGGCAAGGTTTTGCAGCGCATCGAACGGGCCGGGCTCGGCGGGACGGGTATAGGTGTCGAACAGGCACAGCGGGATGGCGGCCCCCGTGGTCAAGTCCCACACGCCGGCATGCGCGGCCTCTCCGGGTGACGCGGGGGTGGTGCTGCCCCAAGGGTCGGCAGCCAGCGCCAGCAGGCGGGCGCCGGCCCGGAAGACGTCGATGCTGCCGTAGTCGCCGGTCTGGCTGGCGAAGCTGGAGAAGCGGCCGCCCTGGTTGGCGGTGCTCTGCGCCGCCGCCAGCTGGGTCAGCGAGACCGGCGTGATCACCGGCGGGGCCGCACCGAGCGAAACGCTGCGGGCACGGCGCTGGAACAGCGCGAACACGTTGGCGTCGTAGAGGTCCACGCGGACCGGCGGGGCAGCGTCCGGACCGTGCGTGCCGGCCACGTCCGCGTAGCCCATCGCAGCAGGATCGAGCGTGCCGGTGCTCTGCAACGCCGCGTTGGCGTGCTGGGCAAAGTCAGCGCAGAAGGCCGGGTCCGGCTGGCTTGCGGCACCGGCCGGCGGTCGGAGCATGACGTATTGCGCCACCGCATCCGGGCCAGCCGGCCGCACCGGCCAGGCGCGTAAGGTCGCGGTTTGGTCAGCCAGGGCGGCTTGCAGGCACGCCGCCGCGCCGGCGTTGGGCAGGTGGCAGCGTTCGGGGAGTGCAAGCGTCCAAGCACGCTGGCCGGCAAGCAGCGCGTCGCGGCCGAAGATGGTGCTGCCGCGCAGGTCGGCGTAGATGGCGGTCTCGGCTTGCGTGCCGGCTTCGGTGCAGTTGGCGCTTGCGTCGATGGCGTCTGCTGTTTGCGGGGCGTTGGTGGTGTCGGGGACGTAGGGGGTGGCTTGGTGGACGACGCAAGAGGATAGGAGAAAGAAGGCAAGCGCTTCTTTTTTTGGAAAAAAAGAAGCGAAAAAACTTTTGTTCGGCTGTCGCGGACTTTTCAACAACGCGCACCTCGAGGAGACAACGGTTATTCGGTTGGCGGACTCAGGTTTCGGACCGAACACCTTCAGCGCTCAGAGCATTATTGCCGGGGGGCGGCGGTGTTCGGCTTCTTCGATGTCAGCCCTTTGCTGGCTGTTCGGCCAGCTCAGGGCT
>CAXUIR010000470.1:0-2032 GCA_964251005.1 uncultured Acetobacteraceae bacterium
GGGGGCGGGCAGGACAGGCGGCCGGCCAACCTCGCGCGCTTTGCGCGCGCGGCGGCCGCCGCGATCCTGCCGCTGGTAGAGGCGGCCGGCCGCGAGCTGATCGTGGAGCTTCCTATGTCGATGACGGTGCGCGGCCGCGACGGGGATCTACGCGACATGGTGACGAACGTGCTGGAGAACGCGCTGGTGCACGGTCAGGGCGCGATACGCTTGTCCGGCGGCGTGCAAGCCGGCCGGGCGGCGATACGCGTTGCCGATGAGGGCGCGGGCGTGCCGGCGGCGTTGCAGGACGAGGTTTTTGAACGGTTTCGCAAGGCGCAGTCCGGCTCTCCCGGGACAGGGCTGGGCCTGGCGATCGTGCGGGAGGTGGCACGTAGCCACGGCGGGAGTGCGGCTTTCGAGCCGGGCCCGGGTTGCATCGTTCGTGTCGAAATGCCGCTGGCCGACGTCTGAAGGATACGTCTTCTTTCACGCGCGCTGTCGCCGGGGGCTGATAACAGCCGGCATTGAAACTGACCGCTGCGACGCAAAAGAGGCCTTCTTTTTTGAAAAAAAGAAGCAAAAAACTTTTATTACCCTGCTGCATCAAGGAGAATAATGCTGATCCGAGCACGCATTCTGGCAGAACCAGGCCCTGGGGAGGCGCAGGCGTGGGAGCAAAAGTTTCTTGCTTCTTTTTTGCAAAAAAAAGCCTTTCTCGACTTGTGAATGTCAGCATAAACGCCGCTGTCGATAAGCAGGCATCCGACTGGTGCAAATGTGGAGGGAGCAAAGTTTTCTCTACTTTTTAAAGAAGAGCCGATTGCCTACCTGTGCTGCCGGATCGAGCGCTTCCGGCGTGCCGTTCTTCTGGACCAACCCGGGCTTCAGCGGCTTCGTGTCCCTCCCCGTCTCGCTTTGATGCCCTTGCAAGTGTGACAAAGCCGAGACATTGGCTGCTGACGCCAATCTGACGGGTGACTGTCGGCGCGGGAAAGCTCACCTAGTCACAAATGGATAGCCTCAGCCCTGGCGCTGTCGTGCTGCGCGACTATGACGCAGCGCCCCCGCGCGCGCGACGCGCCGGTCCTCGTCCAGTCACCACCTGCCTCGTCGCAGCATTTCACGCCGGCGCCATCGCCGCCGCACTGCTGATCTTTCCCAGCAAGCCTCCCACGCCGGCGCCGGCAATCTCCATCCCGGTCATCTTCGAACCCGCTGCGTCGTCCGTCCCTGCACAGGAGACGCTCAGCAACGCCGCCATTCCGGTGCCCGTCCTCACACACCCCGACACGCTCGCCGCTCCGCCCGCGGTGTTTCTGCCGGCGAGCACGGGCGCTCTTGCCGCGCGCCCGCGCGCCCGGCGCACAACGCCAGCTGGCGCGCCCACACGGGCGCGGTCTACGCCGAATTCAATGCCTGACACCGTGTCACCTGCGGCGCCCGCCGTGCCCGCACACGCCGCTCCAACGCCGACTGCGGCCGTGGCGTCCCCCGGCCTGCTTGCTGCCTGGGAGGCCCGCATCCACCAGGCCGTGCAGAACGCGCTGGCCTATCCCAACGTCGCCCGCCTCATGCACCGCGAGGGACGCACTCGCATCCGCTTCGATTACGAGGACGGCAGCGTTGCCCGCGTCAGCGTGGTCGAGACCAGCACCCTCGCAGCCCTCGATCGCGCCGCAGTGGATGCCGTCACCCGCGCCGCCATCCCCGCCCCGCCGCGGGAGATCGCCGGCCAGAACCGCACGCTGCTGCTTTGGGTGACCTTTACGCTCAGCGGCGAAGATCAATAGCAGGTTTTCCTGCTCGAATGACACTCCGGTCGAAACGATATAATTGCTGCCGTCTGCATCCGGTTCACCCACCCGAGGGGTAGTTGATACCAGGAGCCGGAACGGAACACATGGCGATTTTGGTGCGGCGGACCGTCTTGCCGGCCATCATCGGTCTGGCGTGCTACCCATGCTGTCAATATGCCTGTGCCCAAGCGGCTGCAGGGGCCGCAGCAGCACATGCCGCCGCTCCGAACAGCACCATCGAGCAGATCGTGGTC
>CAXUIR010000471.1:0-2029 GCA_964251005.1 uncultured Acetobacteraceae bacterium
CGCGACAGCGGAAGC
Source organism: uncultured Acetobacteraceae bacterium (assembly GCA_964251005.1). GTDB lineage: Bacteria > Pseudomonadota > Alphaproteobacteria > Acetobacterales > Acetobacteraceae > BOG-908. The sequence goes on from CAXUIR010000471.1 coordinate 16, forward strand.
AAAAGTTTTTTGGTTCTTTTTTTCAAAAAAGAACCGCTTTGCTTGCTAGCGCCCAGGAACGAGCAGAAGGAAGCCGCATGCCGACAGTTGCCGAACGTCTCGCTTCGCATTTGGGCCAGGAGCTTGCGGTCTCCGATTGGCTGGAGGTGGACCAAGCGCGCATCGATGCGTTTGCAGCGTGCACCGGCGACCACCAGTGGATCCACGTGGATGTCGAGCGTGCCAAGGCAGGGCCGTTCGGGGCGACCATCGCGCACGGTTTCCTGACCCTGTCGCTGATACCGCATATGACGAGCGGGGTGTGGGCGCGCGACCTGGGGTTAGAGGCGACGCTTAATTACGGGCTCGACAAGGTGCGTTTCCTGACCCCGGTGAAGGTGGGTTCCCGGTTGCGCAACCGGCTGAAGCTCGCGTCGGTGGATGCGAAAGGTGCAGGACGCACGCTGCTGGGTTTCGAGAACACGATGGAGATCGACGGCGAGCCGAAGCCGGCGCTGATCGCCAACACCCTTGCAATGGCGTTCGGTTGAACCAACAGCGTGCATCCGAACGCCGGCATCACCCGTTTCAATGTCACAGCCAGATGACAAAGCGGCGTCAGTGCTGCTTGCACGGCTTGGCAAGGACAGACCACGATGTATGTAGCACGCGGTTTGCGTGGTGAGCGGCCGCGCGCGTGTGGGGACAGAAGACGGCATGGCTACCGACGCTGCAAGCCGGACCGACCACGACCTGATCGCCGCGTGCGCGGCGCAGGACCGGGTGGCGTTCCGACAACTGTATGCGCGTTGGAGCGCCCGGCTGCACGGGGTTGCCATGCGCATCACCCGTGACCCGGCACTGGCGGCGGACGCGACGCACGACGCCTTCGTGCAGGTCTGGCAACAGGCGGGGCGCTTCGACCCGAGCCTGGGCGAGCCGCATTCCTGGCTGATGAGCCTCGCGCGCTACCGGGCGCTGGACATGGTGCGCCGGCGCGGGCGCGAGGTGCTGGGGCATGAGCCCGCGGACCAGGAAGCGGACCAGTCGCCGGACCCGCTGACGGCGCTGCTGGCCTCGGTGGATGGCAGCGCACTGCACCGCTGCCTGCAGACGCTGAGCGAGGAGCGCCGGCGGCTGGTGGTGCTGGCCTTCGTCGAGGGCTACTCGCACAGCCAGCTGGCGGCCAGGCTGGCGGTGCCGATGGGCACGGTGAAGTCCTGGATACGGCGTAGCCTGATCGGGCTGCGGGAGTGCCTGGCGCCATGAGCGGAACGATCGAGGATGACGGTGGGCCGCGGCTGATCGCTGCGGAATACGTTCTCGGCACGCTGGACGCGGCGGAGGCTGCGGATGCGGCGGCGCGGGTGCAGTCGGAGGCGGGTTTTGCCGAGGAGGTGCGGTTCTGGGAGCGGCGGCTCTACCCGCTGACGGAGCTGGTGCCGCCGGTCGCAGCACCGGAAGCGCTGCTGCCGCGCATCGAGGCCAGCATCGGCGGGGTGAGGGCGCAGGGTACCAGCGCCGTGCCCGCGCAGGCGGTGCGGCCGGCAAACGACAACGCGCTCCGCTTTTGGCGCGCCGCGGCGATCGCCGGGTTCGCCGTGGCAGCCAGCCTTGCCGCCGTACTGGTGCTGCGGCCGGCGCCGGTGCCGCTGGTGGCAGTGCTCTCGCCCACCGGCGTGACCCAGGCTGTGCTGGTGGCGGTGAGCGGACCGGACGGGCGGGTGCTGGTGCGGCCAAGCGGCATGTTGCAGGTGGCCGCCGGACGCGACCTGCAGCTGTGGTCCTTGCCGGAAGGGGCGAGCAAGCCCGCCTCGTTGGGCGTGCTTCCGGTCGGGGGAACCGCGGTTCAGGGCGCCACCCTGGGGGGCAAGCTGCTGGTGAGCCTGGAGCCGAAAGGCGGTTCGCCGACAGGATTGCCCACCGGGCCGGTGGTCTACGGGGGAACGCTGCAGACGCTGCAGTGACGGTTGCGTTCGTGCGGATTTGTTTGTTGCGCCGATAGCAAGAAAGCAAGGCCTGCTTTTTTGAAAAA
>CAXUIR010000472.1:0-350 GCA_964251005.1 uncultured Acetobacteraceae bacterium
GTCCGGGGTGCGGTGGCTGCCGGGCTCGGTCGAGAGCTCATCCGGGCGGCCGGCGTTGCGGTCGCCGCTGGTGCCGGTCTTTTCCACCTGCGCGGGCTTGGCGGGGCCGGATTTGTCGGGGTTGCCGGGTTTGGTGCTGTGGGTGCCGCCGGGGTCCAGGCCTTCGATGGGGTCGTTGCCGGTGGTGCGTGGGGTGTCGGTCATGTCTTCGTCTCCTGGCGCCTGATAAGCGCCAGGCGGCACCTCGGTTGCGGGAAACCGTACGTGGCAAGCACCTGAACACGTTCTCCGCGAGGAGGCTGCCTTCGACGCGCGATGATCGTTCGGCCCTGCGGGCGGGTTTAGGGCCA
>CAXUIR010000472.1:360-2023 GCA_964251005.1 uncultured Acetobacteraceae bacterium
CCTCCGGCGGTCGCTGCGCGGGCCTGGCGCAGGCCGGACGGCCAAACGAAGGACTGATACTAGTCCGCGATGAGGCTGACATTCGCAAGGCAAGGAAGACCTTATTTTTGTAAAAAAGAAGCGAACTTTTGCGCCCACGCCTGCGCCAAGGTCAGGCTTGGTTCTGCCAGCGTGTATGCTCGTATCATTCTCCCTCATCCTCGGTGCAGCCGTTGGGGAATAAAAGTTTTTTGGTCTTTTTTTCAAAAAAGGACTGCTTTCTTTCTATGTGTCAGCCTCATCGCGCAATGGTACGACATCGAAGGAAGCCGAACACCGCAGCCGCTAGCGACAATGCTTTGACCGCGAAGGTGTTCGCTCCGAAACTTTCGTCGCCACGCACAGGTTTTTCTCGGCTCTGGCCGAAAGCTGCAACCGGGCGCACTACAAGATGCTTCGTGTTTCTTCCAGACAAGAACGTCTGACTCTGTCCTCCCGGAAGCATCGCAGATGAGACGACGCACACTGCTCGCCGCCGGGCTCACTCTCGCCGCACCGCGTGCACGTGCGGCCACTCAGCCGGGATGGCGCCGCTTCGAGCTGACCACGCACGTCACGCTGGCGGCGGCTTCCGGCCGCGCGGACCTGTTTCTGCCAGCCATGCAAACCAGGCCGGCTTACCAGTCGGCCGAGGCGCCAAACTGGCAGACCGCCGGCCGTGCCAGCCTGGTCGAGGACACGACCTACCACGCCCCGATCCTGCACGCCCGCTGGGAGCGTGCCCCTTTCGACCTCACGATGGTGCAACAGGTCGCCACGCACGACCGTGCCGGCGGCGATGGGTCGTCTCTCAGCGACGCGGAGCGCCGGTTCTGGACCGCGCCTGCCGACAGCATCCCGGTTACAGGCAGCGTGCGCGAGACGGCGCTCCGCATCACCAAGGGCCAGACCACGCAGAAGGCCCGCTTGCGCGCCATCTACGACTGGGTGATCGACACCACGTGGCGGAACCCGGCCACGCGCGGCTGCGGCACCGGCGACGTGCAAACCATGCTCACCAGCGGCCATTTCGGTGGCAAGTGCGCCGACATCAGCGGGCTGACCGTGGCGCTGGCGCGCGCCGCCGGCCTGCCCACGCGCGACGTCTACGGCATCCGGCTGGCGCCGTCCGGCCTGGCCGCCTCGCTCGGCAAGGCGCCCGACGTCACTGCCGCACAGCATTGCCGGGCGGAAGCGTTCCTTGACGGCGAAGGCTGGTTTCCGATTGACCCCGCCGACGTGCGCAAGGTGATGCTGGAGGAACACCTCCCGATCGACCACCCGCGCGCGACCAGATTGCGCGAGGCGCTGTTCGGCACGTGGGAGATGAACTGGGCAGGTTACAACAGCGCCACCGGCATCGTGCTGCCCGGCGGGTTGCGGCCGAACTTTCCGTTCCTGATGTATCCTTGCGCGTTCACGCAGGCGGGGCAGCCGGATTGCCTGGATGCGGCAGGGTTTTCTTACGCGATCACGGTGAGGGAGATGATGTAATTCCAACGGCCTGGAGATTGACCGTGACTCAGCAAGCAAGGCCTTCTTTTTTGAAAAAAAGAAGCAAAAAACTTTTGTCTCCGCTGTCGCGGACTTATCCGGAGAGCGCGCGACAGCGGAGTCGAAAGTTTTTTGGTCCTTTTTTTCAAAA
>CAXUIR010000473.1:0-2017 GCA_964251005.1 uncultured Acetobacteraceae bacterium
TGCAAGCACACGTGCTGGCAGAACCAGGCTTGACCGCGGCGCAGGCGTGGAAGCAAGAGTTTTTTGCTTCTTTTTTTCAAAAAAGAAGGCCTTTCTTGCTTTGCTCATGTCAGCCTCAACACGCTGGTCCGAAGCTGAAAACCCGCCCGGGAACAAGCGCCGCAAGCAACTCGTTTGAGAATAAGAGAGCTTTTGTTCCGAACAGCGCAGGAACTCCGCGACAGCCGGACGTTTGTTGTTGCCTTTTACACAGAGCAGGTCTTGCTTCTCGCTGCCACTGCTACGGCCAGTCAGGTCACGTCCCTATCCGCTCCGTCCCGCCCATCGCGCCCACCAGCACCGCCGGTACTCTAAGGCTGCCGTCCGCCTGCTGGTAGTTCTCCATCACCGCGATCAGCGCGCGACCCACCGCCACGCCGGAGCCGTTCAGCGTGTGCACGTGCGCCAGCGTCTTGCCGTCCCCGGCACGGAACCTTGCGTTCATCCGCCGCGCCTGGAACGCCCGCGTGTTGGAGCACGAGCTGATCTCCCGCCACATTCCTTGGCCCGGCAGCCAAACTTCCAGATCGTGCGTGCGCGCGGCGCCGAAGCCGGTGTCGCCGGCGCACAGCAGCATGCGCCGGTAGGGCAACTCGAGCGCTTCGAGCACCGCTTCGGCGCAGCGTGTCATCCGCTCGTGCTCGGCGTCGCTGTGGTCGGGGTGGGCGATGCTGACCAGCTCCACCTTGCGGAATTGGTGCTGACGCAGCATGCCGCGGGTGTCGCGGCCGGCCGAGCCGGCTTCGCCACGGAAACACTCGGTGAGCGCGGTGCGGCGGATGGGCAGGGCGGCTTGCGGCAGGATGTCGCCTGCAACCATGTTGGTGATCGGCACTTCGGCTGTGGGAATCAACCATCTTCCGTCGGTGGTGCGAAACTGGTCGTCGGCGAACTTTGGCAGCTGGCCGGTGCCGAACATGGCGGCGTCGCCCACCAACGCCGGGACGCTGACTTCGGTGTAGCCGTGCCGGGACGTGTGCGTGTCCAGCATGAACTGGCCCAGCGCGCGTTCCAGCCGTGCCAGCGCGCCGTGCAGGATGGTGAAGCGGGCGCCGGAGATCTTGCCGGCGCGCTCGAAATCCATCAGGCCCATCGCCTCGCCCAGCTCGAAATGCTGTCGCGCAGGAAAGTCGAACGCGGGCGGCGTGCCCCAGCGCTTCAGCTCGACGTTTGCCGTCTCGTCCGCACCGTCCGGCACGATATCGTCCAACACGTTCGGCAGGCGGGCCAGCGCCTGGCGCAGTTCCGCGTCCAGCTCGGCGTGGCACCCGTCCAGCCGCTCCATTTCGGCGCGCAGGCTGGTGGCTTGCGTCTCCAGCGCGGCGGTGTCGGCGCCGGTGCGTTTGCCCTGGCCGATTTCGCGGGCCAAGGCGTTGCGGCGGGACTGAGCGTCCTGCTGTGCGGTGGCCGCGGCGCGGCGCTCGGCGTCCGACGCCAGCAACGCGCCGGACGCCTCAGTGAAGCCCCGCCGCGCCATCGCCGCGTCGAACGCTGCGGCGTCCGCGCGGATCGCCTTGATGTCGTGCATCAGATCTCGACCGGCTTGGGTTCCACCATGCGGGCGGACAGGATGGAGATCTCGTACAGCGCGATCAGCGGCACTGCCAGGCCGGTCTGGGTGATAATGTCCGGCGGCGTCAGGATGGCGGCGACGATGAAGCAGCCGACATAGGCGTAGCGGCGATACTTGCGTAAGCCCCGCGAACTGACGATCCCCACCTTGGCCAGCAGCGTCAGCAGCACCGGCAACTGGAAGGCGATGCCGAACGCCATGATCAGCTTCATCACCAGAGAGAGGTACTCGCTCACCTTGGCCTGCAGCTCGATCTGCAGCACGTCCTGCCCGCCCGGCGTCTCGAAGCTGAGGAAGAAGCTCCAGGCGAACGGGAACACGAAGTAGTACGCGAGCGCCGCGCCCAGCAGAAACAGCACCGGGGTCGCGATCAGGAACGGTGCAAAGGCGCGGCGCTCGCTGCGG
>CAXUIR010000474.1:0-2012 GCA_964251005.1 uncultured Acetobacteraceae bacterium
GTATCGCCAGCGCAGCCGCGTCGTGCGCACCCTCCCCGAACCAAGACGTGTAAGCTTGGGCCAACACCGAGGCCGCGCAACACAACATCCGCTCCGCAGAGCGATGCGTCGCGCTCGCCGCGTGCGCCCGGTAAAGCGTCAGCACCTCGTCCAGCCGCGCTCCCTCGCTGCACCCGAGCAGCCGGTGATACAGGTCAAAATCGTCGGCAGGTTCTGCTGACTCCCGCAGCACCGGCCCCTCCGCCGCCAATCTCATCAGCGCATCTCGCCGGAACATCACCGACGACCAGGTCAGCGCGTTCCCCAAGTGCAACAACATGCGCAACCCGGCGCTCCCCACCCGCACCGGCTGTCCGGAGTCGGTGCTGACGCCATCGGCCAGGATGCGAACCGCGGTGCCAACGAACGCAACGGCCGCCTGCCGGTCCAGGAAGTCCGCCTGCGCCAGCAGCCGCCCCGGCAGGCTGACATCGTCATGGTCCAGCACCGCCACGTAAGCGCCACGGCATAATGCGAGCCCGGCGTTGCGGCCGCCGGCGATGCCGCGCGGCGCCTCGTGCCGCAGCACCCGTATCCGCGGATCGCGCACCGCCGCCAGCAGGGCCGGCGTCGCGTCTACCGAGCCGTCATCGACCACCACCAGCTCGAAATCTTCCATCGTCTGCGCGAACACGCTGGCCAGGCTCTCACCGATCCACGCGGCGCCGTTGCGCGTCGTCATCAGCTGGCTGACGCGCGGTGCGCTCACGCCGCCTCGCCGGCGCACACGCCGCTGGCCCACGCCCATTGGAAGTTGTAGCCGCCCAGCCAGCCGGTCACGTCCACCGCCTCGCCCACGGCAAACAGCCCGGGCACCCGCCGCGCCTCCATCGTGCGTTGCGACAACGCCGCCGTGTCGATACCGCCGAGCGTCACCTCCGCCTTGGCGTAGCCTTCCGTGCCGGACGGATGCAGCCGCCAGCAGCGCACCACCGCCTCCAGCGCAGCCAGCGCCCGGTCGGGGATGTCGCCCATCGTCGCGTCGGCGTGCTCCGCCGGCAGGAACGCGTCGGCCAACCGCTGCGGCAACAGCTCGGCCAGCGCGCCGCGCAGCCCGCTCTTCGGCCGCGCCCGTTTGCGCGCCTGCAGCACACCCGCCTGGGCCCCGGGGGCCAAATCGATCTCCACCGTCTCGCCCGCCCGCCAGGCCGAGCTTACCTGCAGGATCGCCGGTCCGGACAGGCCGCGATGGGTCACCACCATCCCCTCCTCGAAGCTCGCCTTGCCGCAGCGCGCCTCCACCCGCGTGGACACGCCGGCCAGCGCATGCGTCCGCGCCAACGCCTCATCCGCCAAGGTGAACCCCACCAGGCCAGGCCGCGGTGCGACCATCGACAGCCCGAATCGCTCCGCCAGCCGATACGCCAGCCCGCTCGCCCCGATCTTGGGGATCGACAAACCACCGGTCGCCAGGACCAGCGACTGCGCCTCGATCGGCCCGCGCTCCGTCTCCACCCGGAAAGCCTCCCCGCGCGAGACTTCGCCTACGCGCTGCTGCAGCCGCACCTCGGCGCCCGCCGCCACGCACTCGGCCAGCAGCATGTCCACGATCGCCCGTGCCGAGCCGTCGCAGAACAGCTGCCCCAGCGTCTTCTCGTGCCAGGCGATACCGTGCCGCTCCACCATCTCCAGGAAATCCGCCGGCGTGTAGCGCGCCAGCGCCGACCGGCAGAAATGCGGATTGGCTGAGAAGAAGCGTTCCGGCGCGCAGTGCAAGTTGGTGAAGTTACAACGCCCGCCGCCGGAAATCAGGATTTTTTCGCCCGCGCGCTTGGCATGGTCCAGCACCAACACGCGCCTGCCGCGATGCCCTGCGGTGAGCGCGCACATCAGGCCGGCGGCACCGGCACCCAGGATGAGAACGTCTACGTTTTCCAAAATACTCGCCTAGAGAAGAAATACCTTTCGGAAGCTGAAGGAAAGCAAGGCCTTCTTTTCTGAAGAAAAGAAGCAAAAGACTTTTGGTCCGGCTG
>CAXUIR010000475.1:0-2011 GCA_964251005.1 uncultured Acetobacteraceae bacterium
CCTGCTTTACCGCCCCATGACCCCGCGCCCCGTCCTAGCCCTCCTCGCCCTGTCGGCCACCGCCGCGCAAGCCGCCCCGGTGCACGACTTCCTCTCCGTCGCCGTCTCCCCCGACGGCGCGCGCGTTGCCTCCATCGAGGGTGACGAGGACTTCTCCGGCACCGCCGACATCCGCACCGTGGTGCTGCGCAGCCTGGCCGGCGGCGAGGCTGCGGTGCTGAAGATGCCTTGCGGCGCGGTGCACGACTGCACGCCGTCCTCGTTGGCCTGGGCGCCGGACGGCAGCCTGGCCTTCGTGCTGCGCAGCCCGGGCAGCCACGCGCGCGCCGTCTACATGGTCAAGCCGGACGGCACGGATTTGCGCAAGATCGCGGCGTTCGAGGGCACGCTGGTCAGCCTGCGCTACGGGCCGGGCGGGCAGATGGCGGCCCTCGCGGTGGCCAGCGCGGCCAAGGAGGTGGGGGCGACCGAGGCGGGTGCGGCAATCACCGGCGAGCTGGGCGCCGACGTGCACGAGCAGCGCCTGGCCATCCTGCAGCCGGGTGGCGGCGTGCACTGGGCCTCGCCGCCGGACCTGTTCGTCTACGAATACGACTGGAAGCCGGACGGGCACGGATTCGTCGGCACCGCGGCGCCGGGCGACGGCGACAACAACTGGTGGGTGGCCAAGCTTTACGCCTTCGACGCGGCGACCGGCGCTGCCAAGGTGATCCACCAGCCGGCCACGCCCCAGGAGCAGATCGCTCAGCCGAAGGTCTCGCCGGACGGCCGCTCGGTCTCCTACATCGCCGGGCTGATGAGCGATTTCGGCTCCACCGGTGGCGACGCCTTCGTGCTTCCGCTCGACAAGCCCGGCGCCGAGGCGCTGGACCTCACCGGCGGCTGGCCGGCCACGGTCACCTCGCTGGATTGGGAGTGCGAGGGCGGGCAACTGCTGGCCACCATCCTGCGCGGCGACCAGACGCAGATCATGCGCATCGGCTCGGCTACGGCCGCAGCACCGCCCGCATCAGCTGTCACCGTGGCGGAAAGCCTGCACGGACAGGATACGTCGGTCGCCGGCAGCTGCCACAGCAAGATGACCGCGACGGTCCACCAGTCCTTCACAAAGGCCGCCGAGATCGAGGCCGGGCCGCTCGGCCAGTGGCACGATTTGACCCACGCAAACGCCGGTCAGACCGCCGATTTCACCGCGCGCTCGCTGACCTGGAGCAACGACCACATGACCGACCAGGGCTGGTTGCTGCTGCCGCAAGGCCAGGGGGCCGGCGCCAAGCTGGGGATGATCACCGACGTGCATGGCGGCCCTGCGGCCGCCCACCGGCCGCGCTTCGTGGGCCAGGGGCTGACCCGCCAGCTGCTGGACGCCGGCTACGCGGTGTTCCTGCCCAACCCGCGCGGCAGCTTCGGCCAGGGCGAGACCTTCACCCGCGCCAACGTGCGCGATTTCGGCCACGGAGACCTGAGCGACATACTCGCCGGCGTCACCGCCGCCGAGCACGCCGCCCCGATCGACGACCACCGGCTCGGCCTGACCGGCTGGAGCTACGGCGGGTTCATGACGATGTGGGCCGTGACGCAGACGCAGCGTTTCCGCGCCGCGGTGGCCGGCGCGGGCATCGCTGACTGGCAGTCCTACTACGGCGAGAACGGCATCGACGCTTGGATGATACCGTATTTCGGTGCGTCGGTTTACGCCGACCCGGCGGTCTACGCGAAGTCCTCACCGATCACCTACATCACCAAGGTACACACGCCGACGCTGAGCGTGGTGGGCGAGAACGACATCGAGTGCCCGGCGCCGCAGACGGAGGAGTTTTGGCACGCGCTGCATGATCTGGGCGTGCCGACGGCTTCGGTGATCTATCCGGGCGAGGGGCATGGGATGCGCAAGCCGGCCGATGTTGCGGATTACGAGCGGCGGACGATTGCTTGGTTTAGGAAGTACTTAGGCAAGTAAGCAAGCGCTTCTTTTTCGAGAAAAAGAAGCAAAAAGCTTTTGTCACGGCTG
>CAXUIR010000476.1:0-2008 GCA_964251005.1 uncultured Acetobacteraceae bacterium
CGGGACCTGCAACCAGCGCCGGCAGGACGACCGGGCTGCCGCCGGCGCCGAACGCCAGGGCGGCAAGGTATTTCTGCTGGACGCTGTGGGCCACGTGCTTGCCGCCGGCTTGCACATCGGCCACCACGCCGATGACGGGTCTCATGGGATCTCTCCTTGCGGGGGATCATAGCTGGGCGGGGCTGCCGGGGCCACCGCATAAAAAAGCAAGCGGTTGTTTTTTGAAAAGCAACCCTTGCGCGTTGTCGCGCACGCTGGAAGGCAAGGCCTGCTCTTTGAAAAAGCAGCAAAAAACTTTTGGTCTTGCTGTCGCGGGGGCTCCTGCAGCGCGCGCCCCAGGGAACAAAAGCTTTTCGGTTCTTTTTTTCAAAAAAGAACCGCTTGCTTGCTTGTCACCGCTGCTCTCAGCTGATCGCAAACTTGATTTGCCGCGGCCGCCTGCGCGCGGTGCGAGCACCGGTCCGTCTTGGAGGCAGCACGCCCAAGCGTGCCGCGCGGACCAGGCAGCCGCCCGGAACAGCGTTTGGCGATGCCCCGTCGGTTTTTCCAAAACAGCAGGCGTTCTGCTACGCCCTCGCGGATGCACACGCCCCCTGCCCTGCGCGCGCGCGACGCCCGCCACCACATCCACCCCTTCAGCGACATGGACGCGGTCAACGCCGAAGGCACGCGCATCATCACCCACGCGGACGGCGTGTGGCTGACCGACATCGACGGGCGCCGCTACCTCGACGCGTTCTCCGGCCTGTGGAACGTGGCGATCGGCTACGGCCGCCGCGAGGTCGCCGACGCGGTGCACGCGCAGATGTTGCAACTACCGTTCTACAACAGCTTCTTCAAGTCGACGACGCTGCCCGCCATCGAGCTGTCGGCAACGCTGGCCGAGCTCGCCCCGGGCTTCCGTCGCACCTTCTTCACCAACTCCGGCTCGGAGGCCAACGACACCATCATCCGCATGGTGCGCCACTACTGGCAGCTGCGTGGCCAGCCGGAGAAGACGCACTTCATCGCGCGCCACAACGGCTACCACGGCAGCACCATCGGCGGCGCCAGCCTGGGCGGCATGGCGTGGATGCACCGGCAGGGCGGCCTGCCGATCCCCGGCGTCAGCCACGTGGCGCAGCCCTGGTGGTGGGGCGAGGGCGGCGAGATGAGCCCAGCCGAGTTCGGCCTGTGGGCCGCGCGCGAGGTGGGCCGCGCCATCGACCGCATCGGCGCCGAGCACGTGGCCGCCTTCATCGGCGAGCCGCTGCAGGGTGCCGGCGGAGTGATCATGCCGCCCGACACCTACTGGCCGGAGGTCGAGCGCATTTGCCGGGAACGCGACGTGCTGATCGTCAGCGACGAGGTGATCTGCGGCTTCGGGCGCTTAGGCACCTGGTTCGGCTGCCAGCATTACGGCTTCACGCCGGACCTGATGACCATCGCCAAGGGGCTCACCTCCGGCTACCTGCCGATGGGCGGCGTGATGGTGGGCGACGCGGTGGCCGACGTGCTGGCCGCCGGCGGCGACTTCAACCACGGCTACACCACCAGCGGCCATCCCGCCTGCGCGGCCGCCGCCCTGGCCAACCTGGCCATCCTGCGCGGCGAGGGCCTGGTAGAACGGGTGCGGACCTCGATCGGGCCATACCTGGCAGCGCGGTGGACGGCGCTGGCCGACCACCCCCTGGTGGGCGAGGCGCGGATGGTGGGGCTGATCGGCGCGCTGGAGCTGACGCCGGACAAGGCGATGCGCGCGCGGTTCCCCAAAGCGGGCGAGGCAGGGGTGATCTGTCGCGACATCGCCTACCGGGCGGGGCTGGTGCTGCGGGCCACCGGCGATTGCATGCTGGTGGCGCCGCCGTTCGTGCTCAGCGAGGCGGAGGCGGATCTGGTGGTGGTGCGGACGCGGGAGGCGTTGGATGGGGCGCTGGGTGTTCTGCGGGATCGCGGTTGGGTGAAGTGAAGCAAGGCCTGCTTTTTTGAAAAAAAGCAGCAAAAAACTTTTATCACGGCTGTCGCGGAC
>CAXUIR010000477.1:0-2007 GCA_964251005.1 uncultured Acetobacteraceae bacterium
CGGTTCTTTTTTGAAAAAAAGAACCAAAAAACTTTTGTCTCCGCTGTCGCGGACCTACCCGGAGAGCGCGCGACAGCGGAGTCAAAAGTTTTTTGGTCCTTCTTTCAAAAAAGGACTGCTTGCTTTCGGTGAGTCACCATCAAAGCTGGCTGGTAGCTCGATGCTACCGCCCTTACAAGACAACGGTGCATTCAGGCCCGGTAGCGAACAGCTCTTGTGGCCCAGTCTTTGCGTGCCAGCCTGACATCGCCTGCGTAAACCGCTCGTCGAGCGCTCAATACCTGAAGGTGACTCCGACGCCGCTTGTTTGAAGCGATCAACAACTGCGCCCAGACGCCGCTGTCGCGCGCCAGCAGGTAAGCGTGCGACAGCGGAGTGAAAAGCTTTCTGCTTCTTTTTCTCGAAAAAGAAGGCCTTGCTTGCTTACCACACCCAGCAACGCGGCGGCCGCGCCCCGTAAGGCCCGATCACCCCAGGCTGGCAGGCGCACGCGCCGATGGAAGAGGCGACACCAAGCAGGATCAACGCAGCAAACACACGGCGCATCGGGGAAAACCTTTCGGCATTGGGATTGAGCGGCATCTGCGCCACCCATGTGTCGGGATGACGGCGGCAACATCACGGAGTGCAACAGCCGGTGCCCTGGTTGGACGCCGGCACACCTGTGGGCTACACGCGCCGCCTGCTTTGGAGTCCCGGCCCAACGATGCGTTTGTTCAGCACGCTGCCCCTTCTGGTGTCGCTCGCCTGCGCGGGTCCGGCCGCCGCCCACGCCATCCTGGTGGACAGCACGCCGGCGCCGTTGGCGCACGTGAAAGCCGGCCAGCTGGCGGTGGATTTCCGCTACAACAGCCGGGTGGATGCCGGCCGGTCCAAGCTGGTGCTGCTGCACGGCGACGACGAGGTCCGCATCACCCAGCAGGACGCCGGCAGCCCGGACCACCTGCGCGCCGAGCTGACGCTGGCCCCCGGCGACTACACCATCGCCTGGCAGGTGCTGGCGACCGACGGCCACATCACCCGCGGCCGCGTGCCCTTCACCGTGGACCCGGCCGGACCCACCACCGCGAGCGCCAGATAGGGTGAGTCACCTCGTCGACCTGATCGGCTACCTGGGCATCCTGCTGCACGGGCTGGTGATCGTCAGCCAGTCCATGGCGCTGGGCGGCATGCTGTTCCTGGTGGTCCTGGCACGGCCTTTTGCGGCCCAGCTTGGTCCGGACGTGCTGCGGCGGACGGCTTGGATCGCCGCCTGGAGTGCGGCGGCGCTGGTGGCGGTGGAGGTGGTCAACGTCGGCCTGCAGACGGCGGTGCTGGCCGTCACCGTGGACCTGCCGGTGAGCAACGTGCTGCAGGCCAACTTCGCCGTCGCCGGCATCATCAAGACGGTGGTCGCCGCCGCCCTGGCGGTGCTGCTGTGGCGCGGCGCGCGGGCACGCTGGCTGCTCACTGCGGGCGCGGTGGAACTGGTGGCCGCCACGCTGACCACCCACGCGATGGCGCGGCTGACCGGCGGCTGGCTGCTGCTGGGCGTCGAAGCGCTGCACCAGCTCGGTGCCGCCATCTGGATCGGCGGCATACCCTGCTTCGTCATGGCGCTGGCACGGCTGCACGACGGCGGCGCACTGCGCGCGGTGGGCGGCCGGTTCTCCCGCATGTCGATGGCGGGCGTGGCCTGCATCCTGGCGTCGGGTGTGACGATGTCGCTGTTCTACATCGGCTCCTGGCCGGCGATGTACGGCACCGCCTACGGCGTGATGGTGGGTGCGAAGATCGCGATGTTCGCCATGCTGCTGTGCCTGGGCGCCGGCAACTTCCTGGTGACCGAGCGGCTGCGGCGCGACCCGACGACACCGGTGCTGCGCATGCGCCGCTTCGCCGAGGTGGAGGTCGGCATCGGGTTCACCGTGTTCTTCGCCGCCGCCTCGCTCACCTCCGTGCCGCCGGCCGTCGACCTCATCACCGACCGCGCTACCTGGTCCGAGATCGTGGCGCGCGACCTGACCC
>CAXUIR010000478.1:0-2003 GCA_964251005.1 uncultured Acetobacteraceae bacterium
TACTGGCGTAAAGCTTTTGGTTCTTTTTTTCAAAAAAGAACCGCTTGCCTTGCCTATGCCGAGTGCTTCGCCTTGCTGCGACGCGTCGACCGGATCTTCGCCGAGGTGGCCGGCTCGCTTGCGCAGGTCTCCAGCTTCGTCGGCAAATAGAGCAGCTTGGCGTTGCTGTAGTCGTGCAGTTCGGAGCCGTCGTGCAGGCTCATCACCTCGTCGTACATGGCGCCCAGGTTGCTGCAATACGCCGTGCCCGCCTTCAGGCCGATCTGTTCCTGGTTGTCGGCCAACTGGGTCATGTACTCGTCGTACTGGACCGAGCCGGCCTTGCCGTAGGCCCGCTTGAAGTAGCCGTGCAGCGTGTCCTCGGCGGTGACGATCTCCGGATGGTAGTGGTTGATGAAGTCGCCGTACTTCTCGTGCGTCTCGCCCCGGCAGGTCAGCGACGTCACCATCAGCTGGCTCTTCAGCGCCTCGACCTCGAACGCCTTTTCCTCGGTGGTGTAGACGCAGGACGGCGTGCCGACGAGTGCTGCGGTTCTGCTGCCGCTGCTCCGGTGCTTGGTGGCGGCGTGCAGGCCGCCCGAGGCCAGCAGGAAGGTCGCGGCGATCAGGATGGACGAGGGGGCGCGCATGGTTGGACTCCGAAGCGGGGCTTAAGCGTTTGGACCGGGCCGGCGCCGGAGACCGGCCGGGCGCGGGGCAGCGCGCAGACATAAAGCGGCGGCCGGCAGCCTGTCCAATGGTCTTGCGGCTTTTCGCCGGGGGCGACGTGCTGCGTTACGCAATCGCTTCGAGGCGCCCCTGCCTATGGCCCCGGGCGCCCGGCCACGCTATGCGCTCTGCCTTGCCGGCCCGCAGCTTACGCGTTCCGCCTGCGCCCACACACCGGAGTTCCCCCTTGCAGCCTTTCCGACCGGCCTCTCTCGTCGCCCCCGCTGTCCTCGGCCTCGGCCTGCTGCTGTCCGGCTGCCAGAAACCGCCTGCCGCCGAGGTGGAGGCGCCCCCGCCGCTGCCGCCGCATCTGGGCCCGCCGCCGGCCGCCACCTGCGTCGTCTCGCCGGTGAAGGTGAGCGACGGCGGCACCGCGGAGGTCACCATGACCATCAGCAACGACGGCGGCTACTGCGCCGCCTCGCTGCTGGCAGGCAACGGCCAGCCCTACGACGCGCCGCTGGTGCCCAGGAAGCCGCTGCACGGCGAGGAGACGGTGGTGAAGTACAACAGCCGCACCAGCATCGAGTACGCGGCCGTCACCGGCTACGTCGGGCCGGACACCTTCACCGTGCACCTGATCGAGCGCGGCCAGCCCGGCTACACGACGGTGAACGTCAGCGTGGTGGTGCAGGCCCCCGGGACGTTGAAAAACTCGTAAGTCATGCTTTGTGAGGAGGCAGTGCGGGGTGGTCCGCGCCAGCCGTGACAAAAAACTTTTTGCTTCTTTTTCTCGAAAAAGAAGATTTCCTGAGGGTGTCTCACCAGTGCGCATCGTAGTCGCCATGTCCGGAGGCGTAGACAGCAGCGTAGTCGCCGGACTGCTGCACGAGGCCGGCCACGAGGTCATCGGCGTCACCCTGCAGCTCTACGACCACGGCCAGGCCACCGCCAAGCGCGGCGCCTGCTGTGCCGGCCAGGACATCCACGACGCTCGCGACGTCGCCGACCGTCTCGGCATCCCGCACTACGTGATCGACGCCGAGGCACGCTTCCGCGCAGCGGTGATCGACGATTTCGCGGCGTCCTACGCTGCCGGCGAGACCCCGGTGCCCTGCGTTCGTTGCAACCAGGGCCCGAAATTCACCGACCTGCTCGGCCTGGCGCGCGACCTCGGCGCCGGCGCGCTGGCCACCGGCCACTACGTGCGCCGCGTGGAAGGCCCGGACGGCGCCGAGCTGCACGTGGCAGCCGACCCGCAACGCGACCAGAGCTGGTTTCTGTTCGCCACCACCCAGGCGCAGCTGGAGTTCTGCCGCTTCCCGCTGGGCGACGTGCCGGACAAGTCCGCCACC